>CACYHJ010000164.1 GCA_902774165.1 Oscillospiraceae bacterium | reverse complement strand
CCATGACGTGGTCCGGCGCCGGGGAAGCGAGCCTGTAATTGATCTGCATAATATGACCTCCGCTGTGATTATTGTCCCTTGACGATCTCCACCCCGCGCAGCCGGGCGTTGCGTTCCTTCCAGTCCGGCAGGACCGAGCCCACAAACGCGTGGAAAGCGGGGGAGTGGTCCGGGTGCAGAAAATGGGCGTACTCGTGCACGATCACGTATTCGATGCATTCCGGGTCCGCCTTCAGCAGCTGTTTGTTCAGCGTGATCTGTCCGGCGGCGGGCATGCAGGAGCCCCAGCGGGATTTCATGTCCTTGACGGTGATCCGGGCGTGGGGCACACCGCAGCTCCGCAGCCGTTCATAGACCGCGTCCGCTGTTTCGCCGAACACTTTTTCGCACCGGCGGGCGGTCCAGTCGCCGTAAAGGCGCTGTTTGCGGGCGATATCGCCGGGATCCCGCACGTACAGGTATAAATGCCCCTCGTCCGACTGCACCCGCTCGTCGTCGGAGCGGATCACCGCCAGACGAAGCTGCCTGCCGAGGATCGGGAAGACCTCCCCGTCCTCAAATTTTTTCGGCGCGGGCGGGGTGCGCGCTTCCAGCTTTTTCCGCGTGCCGATGATAAACCCGCCCTTTGCGGCGACGAACGCGTCCACCCTGTCCGGGGATACGGCGGGCGGCGCGGAAACACAAACCTCCCCGTTCGGACGAACGCGGAGGTTGATATTTTTCACTTTCTTATACTCCAGCGTGTAGCGGAGCTCAACGCCGCAGTAGTTCACGGCGCGCTCCGTTTTTTTTGCGTTCATCGGATAATCTTCTCTCCGTCAACCATCATCAGCCCGAAGGCGGCGCCCGCCCGGCCGCCCGCCGCGATCCAGTCGGCGTAGGCGCGGCGCAGGGAGGTGTCGCGGGGCAGCTCGTCGCAGGGCTTCCCGGCGTCGCCGCCGAAAATCCGCCAGTCGTAGTAGAAACGATCCTTGATCTCGAAGCTCACAAGCTCGAAATCATCCATAAATCTTAAAATATTCGAGTTTTCCGGCAGAAACTGCCGGTGCGCGGGGTACAACAGCCAGGTGGTGGTGCCGATCAGCACCTTCCCGTCGGGAAAATACCGGCGGTACGCCTGCCACGCCTTCCGGTAGGAATCGAACCGGACCTCGTCCGTCAGCGGCACGCCGGAGGAGGGGATGTGCATGTTCAGGAACAGGTCGCCGGGGCGGAATACCCTGCCGCAGCGCATGGTATATTCGAGATCCCAGTCGAAGGACGTGAGCGCGTACTCGAATCTGCCGTATCCGCGCAGGCTCAGGTCGAAAAAACCGCCGTACCAGCCGCCCACGAAGGTGCCGGGCACGCCCTTGCAGTCCATGCATTCCTTCAGCTTGCAGCCCAGATCCGCCCAGGTGTCGTAAAACACCTCGTCGGACAGCCCGTTTGCCGCGTAGGCGGGGCGCAGCTTCTGCGCGCAGTGCATGATAAAAACGAATTCCAGCGTATAGGGATGTACGCCGGTCCGCGCCGCGAGGGCGTCGATCCCGCGCAGCGCTTCGCCGAAGGATATCGTTTTTTCGTAAAGAAACCCGTCCGCGACCCGGTCGAACGCCGCGCCGAAGTCCGGCTCGTTATCGAGCCGCCGCTCCGTCGCAGTGAAGACGTCGGCCGCCTCCCGGGGGAACCGGTACCGCGCCATAAAGGAGCGGATATCATCGGAATCGTGAAGCATAGCCGCCTCCCTGTTTATCGCTCCGGGAAAGATCGGAACCGAACGAACGCCGCACCGAGAGGAGTTCCGGCGGAATAATACAGCGTCTCGCCGTTCGTCGCAAGGTGCCCCCACATCGAAAACGCGTCGTACTCATCGGGGAACAGCTTCCGCGCGGAGCTGAAGGATCCTCTGCCGAGCTTTGAAAAATCGGACTCGCGCGCAGAGATCAGCTTGGAAACGCTCACGGCGTCTCCCTTTTCCTCCTTGTCTTCGTCTGTTTGAAAGCTCAAAACAAGCCTGCCGTCGTCCGTCTGAACGATCCACGGCGCTGCAGCCTTGGAGCCCTTGGTTTTCGGAACGTAAATATCCTTCGGCTCCGACCACGTCAGACCGTCTTCGGAAAACAGCATCTGGATCATGAACGGATAACCGAGGTTTCTGTATTTCGTGCTCTCGATCACGCAGACGAATCCGCCTCCGCGCAGCGGGATCCACACGGGCATACCGTCGCGGGAGTCGTGCTTCTCGCCGTTCGAGAGAATATTCCGGCCGGTCCACGCTCTGCCGTTCCATGTCAGAGACTCGATATTCTGCTGCGTCGTCACGGCAGTGGAATCGTTCGCGAATACGCAGACGAGCTTTCCGCCGATCTCGCCGAGGCAGGGTTCCCAGAGCCCCTTAAAAACGCCGGTCGGTTCGGTATTTTCGTCGATGACGGAATGAAAATGCCAGCTTTTGCCGCCGTCGGCGCTCTGAAACAGCCGCAGCGAGGTATAAAAGCCCGCGTCCGTCGGACCGGTCGCGCGGCATGCAAGATACAGCGTTTCGCCGTTTTCGTAAAAATTGATGTTCGCGCAGGCATAACCCGGCAGACTGACCGCGAGGGTCTTGTTTTGCCACGTCTCGCCGCCGTCGGCGCTGACTGCCGTGCGGATGCCGTCGGCGCTCTCCCAGCCCGCGATCAGCGTTCCGTCGGCGAGGGGATACACAGAAGACGCCCAGCCGTCGGCGGCGAGCACGCGGACCGTGCCCGAAAACGGGTCGGGCGCTGATCTGTCCGTTCTGTCGTTCCGCGCGATCGAGATATTCGCAAACAGCGTCTGAAAAGCGAAAACAATCGTCATGAAGAAGGTGATGAGTCGGGTCATGATGGAACCTCCGGAATGGGTGTTTTGCTGCTCTGTTTGCCTTCGGCAAAAGTGTGGAGTGTGAAGAGTGAAGAGTGGAGTTTCGGATGTCGCTTCGCGACTTTATTGTGAATATAAGCAAAAACCGATGTGCAAAGCCGAATTTACCGCTTTATCTCCACGCTCTTTCCGATTCTCGCGGATTCGTACACCGCGTCGAGGATGCGCATCAGCTCCACGCCGTCCTCGGCGGGGGCGAGGCATTCCGCCTTGCCCTCGGCGGCGTCCACGAAGTTTTTGATCTCCCGGTCGAAATCCCGGTGAAAATCGAAATTGTTCTGTCCCTTCAGGGCGATATCCGCAAGCTGGCCGTTGTATTCCGTATACAGCGCAAAGGGCGAGGCGAGCGAGATTCCCGCCTTGCTGCCGAAGAGCCGGATGCCGTCCTCGTTGTCCGGCAGGTTCAGGTTGAAGCTGGCCTCAAGATTCAGCACCGCGCCGTTGTCGAAGCGGATCATCGCGACCGCCAGATCCTCCACGTTGAAGATCGGCTGTTCCACCACCGTTTCGCTGACCCATTCCGTGGTCCTGATGCCGGGGCGGCTGCCCAGCTTGTCAAAGGTCGCGCCGAAAACGGAAACCGGCTTCGGGCAGCCCATAATATAGCGCACCAGATCGATCACGTGCACGCCCAGGTCGATCAGCGGGCCGCCGCCGGAGCGGGACTTGTCGCCGAACCAGCCGCCGGGGAAGCCGCAGCGGCGCAGGTATTTCGCCTGCGCGTAATAGATCTCGCCCAGCTCGCCGTTTTTCACCAGCTCCCGGGCGGCGTAGGCGTCGTTGCCGTGACGGCGGACGAAGCCCAGCATCAGCAGCTTGCCGTTCCTGTCGGCGGTCTCCTTCATCGCCTCCGCCTCCGCGGCGCTCATGGCCATGGGCTTTTCGCAGATAACGCTGCAGCCCGCGTTCAGCGCGGCGATGGTGCACTCGGCGTGGGCGCTGTTCCAGGTGGTGACGCTCACAAGGTCGAGCTGCTCCGCCTTCAGCATATCGTAGCAGTTGTTGTAATAGTTTTTGATGCCGTAGCGCGCGGCGTATTCCTTCGCCTTCGGCTCGTCGATATCGCAGCAGGCGACCACCTCGACCCGGTCCTTCAGCTGCAGGTATCCGCTCATGTGGCTGTTGCTGATGCCGCCGCAGCCGATGATTCCGACTTTCAACATAACGCAGTCCTCCGTGAAATGAATTATGATATTTATGAATGTCGGTTTTACACAGAAGGTCGGTTCCTGAATGTAGGGACGATTATCAATCGTCCGGATTTGACGGCGAAGGCATCCCGTCCCTGCGACGGGATGGCGAGACGGCAAATGTTAACTCGGAATCGGTCCGGATTTTAACAATTTTGATTTTCTCACGCACCCAACGAGTGGGCGCATTCGAAAATCAACCGGACGATTATTAATCGTCCCTACAGCCGGTCACCGTACTTTGCTGAGAAAAGCCGATATTCATGTTAATATTTCAAAAAACGAGAAATCAGTACCGGTCCGCGGCGTTCTCATAGACCGCGGTCAGCTCCGCGATCAGGTCCTTGACCGCCGCGACCGTCTGATCGACGGGCACCTTTTTGCTGACGGATTTGTCTCTTGTGGAAATTTCACACACGTTCTCCTTGAGGTTGCGCGGGCTGACGATCACGCGGACCGGCACGCCCAGCAGGTCCGCGTCGGAGAACATCACGCCGGCGCTGACCTTGCGGTCGTCGTAAATGACCTCCACGCCCGCCTTTTTCAGCGCGCCGTAGAGCTTGTCCGCCTCGGCGTGGGTCGGCTCGTCGGCGGATTTCATGCAGCAAAGCTCGACCTGCCACGGCGCGATGGTGATGGGCCAGATGGGGCCGTAATCGTCGTGGTGCGCCTCGCACACGGACGCGGCGAGCCTGCCCACGCCGATGCCGTAGCAGCCCATGATGGGGTAATGGCTCCCGCCGTTCTCGTCGGTGTAGGTCATGCCCATGGTTTTGGTGTATTTCGTGCCCAGCTGGAAGATGTTGCCCACCTCGATGCCGCGGCTGACGGTGATGGCGTGCTTGCCGCACTTCGGGCAGATTCCGCCGTCGAGGATCTTCGCGAAGTCGTGATACTCCGCCCCGGGGCAGTCGCGCTCCATGTCGAGCCCTTTATTATGGTAGTCGGTTTTGTTTGCGCCGCAGACCATATTGTTCGTGCCCTTGAGGGAGTTGTCGAACAGCACCAGCGGCTTGCAGGCGGCGTCGAGGCCGACCGGGCCGATGAAGCCGGCGGTGATGCCGCTCTCCTCGGTGATGACCGCGGGATGGATATTCTCGCCCAGGAAGTTGGTCAGCTTCGTCTCGTTCACGTCCAGATCGCCCCGCAGGAACACGATCACGTAGCTGTCGTCCATGTTTTTCTGATAGACGACCGCCTTGACGCTTTTCAGCTTTGAGGCGCCGAGATAATCGCAGACCGCCTCGATGGTGTGGGCGTCCGGCGTGTACACCGCCTCGAGGGGCGCCGATTCCGCGTCGCGCTCGTTCTCGATGATGCTCTCGGCGGCTTCCATGTTCGCGCGGTAGTCGCATTCGGAGCAGATGGCGATGGAATCCTCGCCGATGGGGGTCAGCAGCATATATTCGTGGCTGACGGCGCCGCCCATCATGCCGGAGTCGGACTGGACGACCACGGTCTCCGGGATGCCGGCGCGGGCGAAGATGCGCTGATAGGCCTTGTAGCACTCGGCGTAATATTGTTCAAGATCCTCCTGGGAGGTGTGGAAGGAATAGGCGTCCTTCATGGTGAACTCCCGCACGCGGATCAGGCCGGCGCGGGGCCGCGCCTCGTCGCGGAACTTGGTCTGGATCTGGTAGATCATGAACGGGTAGCGGTTGTAGGTGGCGCCGTACTCTCGCACCAGCTGCACCGCCGCCTCCTCGTGGGTCATGCCCAGCACCATCGGCGCGCCGTTGCGGTCCTTGAACCGGCAGAGGGAGTTGTCGATGGACTCATACCGGCCGGATTCCTGCCACAGCGAGGCGGGCATCACGACGGGGAACTGGACCTCCTGCCCGTCGATGCGGTCCATCTCCTCCCGCAGAATGTTTTCGATCTTCTTCGTGATGCGGCGCAGGGGCATATAGGAGGAATAAATGCCGTTGGCGACCGCTTTGATATAGCCGCCGCGCACCATGAACGCGTGGGAATCCACCACGCAGTCGGAGGGCTTTTCCTTGAACCGCTCGCCGACGAGACTGCTG
>CACYHJ010000163.1 GCA_902774165.1 Oscillospiraceae bacterium | reverse complement strand
GACCTCCGCGGCGGCCGAAACGCTGCGGCGGGAACTGACGCTGCCGGTGATCGGCGTGGAGCCCGCGCTGAAGCCCGCGGCGCTTTACGGGGGAAACGGCGCTGGTCGTCAAAGGCAGCCGCCGGCTGACCCTTGCGGGCGCCGCGCTGCTCGGGCTGTTTTTCTCCTGCTGGATCGGCTATCTCACCGCCCTGCGGTACAAAATGTATATTTCTCCCTGCTTTGACTTCGGCATTTTCGCGCAGATGTTCTCCTCCATGCGCCGCACCGGGCTGCCGGTGACGACCTGCGAGCGGGATCTGCCCCTGTCGCATTTCGCGGTGCACCTGTCGTTTGTCTATTATCTGCTGCTGCCCTTCACCTATATTTTTAAGGATCCTTCCTTCCTGAACGTCGCCCAGGCCGTCGTGCTGGCAAGCGGCGTTGTCCCGCTGTATCTGATCTGCCGGGAAAAAGGGCTTTCGCAGAACGTGACGCTGGCGATGGCGATCGTCTATATTTTCTATCCCGCCCTGAGCGCCGGCTGTTTTTACGATATTCACGAGAACTGCTTCCTGACGCCGCTGATCCTGTGGCTGATGTACGCCGTCGACGTGGATTCCACCGTGGGGATCTTTCTCTCTGCAGCGCTGGTCTGCGCCGTGAAGGAGGACGCGCCGGTCTACGTGATTTTTATCTGTATTTATATGTTCTTCGCGAAAAAGAAGATCCTGAAGCCCGCGATCCTTCTTGCGGTCTGCGTGACGTATTTCCTTTTGGCGATCAAATACCTCGACACCTACGGCGACGGCGCAATGATGTACCGGTATTCCAATTTCTCCGCCGGGGACGGTACGATGCGGGATATCGTGAAAACCGTGCTCGCAAACCCCGGATATGTATTTCTGCAGTGCCTGAATGCCGAAAAATTGGAATTTGCACTGAAAATTCTGCTGCCTCTGGGCTTTCTGCCCCTGATCAGCCGGAAATATCACAATTATATTCTGCTGGGCCCGTTCATGCTGATCAATCTGATGTCGTATTACCCCTATCAGCATTCGCTTGACTTCCAGTATAATTTCGGTCCCGCGGCGCTGCTGCTGTATCTCACCGCGGAAAACCTTTCTCAGATCAGCGTCAAAAAACGCCCGCTGGCGGCCGCTCTCTGCGCGGCGCTCGCCCTTCTGGGCGGGCTGTGCTTCGTCGGCCACCGCACGACATATATTTCGTACGCGGAAAAAACCGCCGATACCGTCGCGGCGATCGAGGAGGTGGTGGAGCAAGTGCCGGAGGACGCGAGCCTGTCCGCCGCGACCTTTCTCCTGCCGCATCTTTCAGACCGGGAGATCCTGTATCAGGTCAACGGAAGGCTGTATGAGACCGAAGGCCGTACCGAGTATGTGATCCTCGACCTGCGATACGAGGAATTCGCCTCGCTGTACCCGATTTACGACGAGGCGGGCTACGAGACGGTCTTTTTCAATCCCGGCGCCGCCGTGCTGCTGCGCTGTCCGTTCTATTCCGGCGGTGTTCAGGGCGAGGGATGAAAAATTTCAGGGCGAGGGATGAAAAATTTTCATTTGACAACAATCGGAATATAATATATAATAATTTATTACTTCGATTTTAGGGGGAGCATATGCGCATCGGCATCCTCGGCGGAACCTTCGATCCGCCCCATAACGGGCACATTTATCTGGGGGAGAACTTCGCCCGGGCGCTTTCGCTGGACCGTGTGCTGGTGATCCCCGCCGCGATCCCGCCCCACAAGGCGCAGAAGAAGATCTCGTCCGATGAGGACCGGCTCGCCATGTGCCGGCTGGCCTTTTGCG
The DNA here is from genome assembly GCA_902774165.1 of Oscillospiraceae bacterium. GTDB lineage: Bacteria > Bacillota > Clostridia > Oscillospirales > Acutalibacteraceae > RGIG2774. The sequence goes on along the minus strand of CACYHJ010000163.1, from coordinate 4,689 downwards.
ACCCGGTGTTTGACGTGACGGATCTGGAGCTGCGCAGGGAGGGGAAGAGCTACACCGTCGACACGCTGACGGAGCTGACGCAGAAGCATCCTGAGGACGCGTTCTTCCTGCTGATCGGCTCCGACATGCTGCTGTTCTTTGACCAGTGGTACCGCTGGCGGGAGCTGAAGAGTATGTGCACGCTCTGTTCCTTTACCCGAAGCGGCGACGAATCCTATGGGCGGCTGCTGGATTATTCCGAGCAGGTGCTGGGCGGCGGCGTTCAGCTGCTGAATCTGCCTGCCATGGAGATCAGTTCCACCGAGGTGCGCCGCAGAGTGCGGGAGCATGAGCCGATCGGCGAACTGCTGCCGGCGTCCGTGGAGGAATACATCGTCGGCCACGGGCTGTACCGGGAGGAGAGGACATGAATACCGATGAATTTTACCGCGCCGAGATCGAAAAACGGCTGTCGGAAGCCCGCTTTATCCATTCGCTGAACGTGGCAGACGAAGCGCGCAGGCTGGCCGAACGGTACGGCGCGGATCCGAAAAAAGCGTACACCGCAGGGCTTGTCCACGATATCATGAAGGATGCGCCGAAGGACGTTCAGCGGGCTTACGTGATCAGAAGCGGCGGGGGAGACGACCCGGTGCTGATGAGCCAGAAAGCCCTCTGGCACGCGATCGCAGGCGCTTACGTTCTGGAGCGCGAGCTGGGGGAGCGGGATTCGGAAATCCTGCTGGCGGTGCGCTATCACACCTCCGGCAGGGCGGGAATGACCCTGTTGGAAAAAATCGTATTTACCGCCGATTTCATCTCCGCGGACCGCAGTTATCCCGGCGTGGAGGAGATGCGGGAACGCGCTTCGCGGTCTCTTGCCGAGGCGATGGAAGAGGGCCTGAATTTTACAATCAAAGATCTTTGCGAAAAACGCCGGCCGATATACCGGGACACCGTCGACGCGTATAACGACGCGGTTTTCGCGAAAGAACAAGGAGAATAAATTATGGAAAAAAAACTGGAACGCATCGTTAAGATCCTCGATGAAAAACTCGCGGAAAACATCGTCGCGCTCAAGATCGACGAGCTGACCGTGATCTCCGATTATTTCGTGATCGCGACCGGCACCTCCGCGATCCACATCCGCTCTCTTGCGGACGAGCTGGAGGAAAAGCTCGAGAAAGAGGACGGCATCCGTCCCGTCGCGGTGGAAGGCAGAGCCTCCGGCTGGATCCTGCTGGATTACAGCGAGGTGGTGGTGCACCTGTTCACATCGGACGCGCGGGAGTATTATAAGCTGGAGCGCCTCTGGGCGGACAGCGCGACGATTGATCTCTCCGACATTGTGACGGAAAGATGAGCGTGTTTGGGGTTCGTGACTCGTGACTCGTGATTCGTGATTCGTGACTCGTGATTTGTGATTTGTGATTCGTGATTCGTGACTCGTGATTCGTGATTCGTGACTCGTGATTTGTGATTTGTGATTCGTGATTCGTGACTCGTGATTCGTGACTCGTGATTCGTGATTGACGCGTTAAAAAAACAGTCCGGTGGACTGTCTTTAGCGGCAACCGCCGAAGCTATGCTTCGCGGGGGTGCGGGTCCCCAGTGGGGACCTCTGCGGCTTGCCGCAGAAGCACCGACCGGAGCGGGCAGCGGAGACACGGTTTGGCTCACATTCGTGATTCGTGATTCGTGGATCGTGATTCTGGCGCTCCCGTCGCACAATTTTTTTACAGAAAAGGTTAGTCAAATCTAATTAGAGAAAGGAAATGATTATGAAGATCCGCATAGCGCTTGCCGGCAACCCGAACAGCGGCAAAACCACCCTGTTCAACGCGCTGACCGGCTCCAATCAATACGTGGGCAACTGGCCCGGCGTAACCGTTGAAAAGAAAGAGGGCAAGCTGAAAAAGCACAGCGACGTGACCGTCACGGACCTGCCCGGCATCTACTCCCTCTCCCCCTACACCGTCGAGGAGATCGTCGCCCGCGACTATCTGATCGATCAGAAGCCCGAGGCAATCATCAACATCATCGACGGCACGAACCTGGAACGGAACCTGTACCTGACCACGCAGATCGTGGAGCTTGGCATCCCGGTGGTCGTGGCGGTCAACATGATGGACGTGGTGGCGAAGAACGGCGACAAGATCGACGTCAAAGAGCTCTCCCGCCAACTGGCCTGCCCGGTCTTCGAGATCTCCGCGCTGAAGGGCACGGGCATTGACGAGGTCTCCGCGGCGGCGATCAAGGCCGCGCAAGGTCCCGCCCCGGTGCCGCAGCATTCCTTCAGCGGCGTGGTCGAACACGCCCTGGCCCATATCGAGGAAGCGGTGGTGCACGACATGCCCGCCGAGCAGCAGCGCTGGTACGCGATCAAGATCTTCGAGAGCGACGAGAAGGTGCTTGAAAAGCTGAATATCCCCGCCGAAACGAAGGCGCATATCGCCAAGGATATCGAGGCGGCGGAGACCGAGCTGGACGACGACGCGGAGTCCATCATCACCAACGAGCGCTACGTTTACATCTCGTCCATCATCAGATCCTGCTATAAAAAAGCCAACAAGGGCAAGCTGACCACCAGCGACAAAATCGATAAGATCGTCACCAACCGGATTCTCGGCCTTCCCATCTTCGTCGCCATTATGTTCATCGTGTACACCGTCTCCATGGCGCCGTCGGCCTTCGGCACCGGCCTTACCGACTGGGCCAACGACGGGCTGTTCGGCGACGGCTGGCACCTGACCGGTCAGTCGAAATTCGACGACGCCATGGACGAATACGCGGAAAAGTACCTGTTCTCCAACGGGGAATTCCTCGCCACGCTGAACGCCGCCGTCGAAGCGGACGTGGTCGGCGCTGAGGATATCAAGGCTGCCGTCGAGGACGGAAGTTGGTCTGACTTCGAGGAGCCCTACGAGTTCTACGCGGATTCCCTTGCGGAGGAAGGCTACGATATCGCCGGCTTCGTGGACGCGGCCATGGGCAACGAGGACGAGGGGATCGAGCCTGCGGGCGAGGTTCCCGCCGATGAGGATTACGGCGTCTGGGTGCCCGGCATCCCCGTGCTGGTGGGCAATCTGCTTGAAAAGATCGGCGCCAACGAGTTTGTCAGCGGCCTGATCCTGGACGGCATCGTCGGCGGCGTAGGCGCGGTCCTTGGCTTTGTGCCGCAGATGCTGGTGCTGTTCCTCTGCCTTGCGTTCCTTGAGGGCTGCGGCTATATGGCCCGCGTCGCCTTCATCATGGACCGTATTTTCCGGAAGTTCGGCCTTTCCGGCAAGAGCTTCATCCCCGTGCTGGTGGGTACCGGCTGCGGCGTTCCCGGCATTATGGCGTCGAGAACCATCGAAAACGAGCGCGACCGCAGAATGACCATCATGACCACCACCTTCATCCCCTGCGGCGCGAAGCTGCCCATCATCACCATGATCGCCGTTTCGCTGTTCCACGGCTCGCCGCTGGTGGCGACAAGCGCTTACTTTATCGGTATCGCGGCCATCATCTGCTCCGGCATCCTGCTGAAGAAAACAAAGATCTTCGCGGGCGATCCCGCGCCCTTCGTCATGGAGCTGCCCGCGTACCATCTTCCCACCGTCGGCAGCGTGCTGCGCAGCATGTGGGAGCGCGGCTGGTCCTTCATTAAAAAGGCCGGCACGATCATCCTGCTTTCCTCCATTCTTGTCTGGCTGGGCTCCGTCTTCGGCACCGGCACGGAAAGCGGCTCCTTCGGCTTCAACCCCGATATGGAGATCGAGGACAGCGTTCTGGGCATGATCGCGAACGTTGTGAAAGTGATCTTTGCGCCTCTGGGCTTCGGCACCGCCGTCGCCGGCATCAAGGCCACCATCGCAACGGTCATGGGCCTTGTGGCGAAAGAGGAAGTCGTGGGCGTGTTCGGCGTGCTGGACTTCGAAGGCCTCACCCGTCTTGCCGCCTATTCCTTCCTGCTGTTCAACCTGCTCTGCGCTCCCTGCTTCGCCGCCATCGGCGCGATCAAGAGAGAGATGAACTCCGCGAAATGGACCTGGTTCGCCATCGGCTACCAGTGCGCGCTTGCCTACGCGGTATCGCTGTGCGTGTATCAGATCGGCTCGATCTTCACCGGCAGCCTGAATATCGTCGGCCTGATCTTCGCCGTCGCCGTCCTCGCCGGATTCATTTATCTGCTGGTGCGGAAGAACAATAAATTCTGATTTAGGCGTTAAGAAAACAGTCCTGTGGACTGTTTTTAGCCTAAACCGACGCAGCTATGCTGCGCGGGGTACGGCCGGGCACACGGAATGAAGGCTGCAGCGATAAATCAGAATTTACCCGGAGGGATCGATATGCTCAGCTTTTTACAATCCAACTGGGGAACGCTGGCCGCGCTGGCGGCGGTGGCGGTTCTCGTCTTCTTCGCGGTGCGCAGGATGGTGCTTGACAAAAAAGCGGGGATCGGCGCCTGCGGACAGAAATGCTCCAAATGCGCCATGGCGGGACACTGCGAAACGCAGGACCCGCCCGCGCAGCCGCAAGTGAAAGAAAAACCCGCCTCCCCCTGCGCGCCCTCCGCCTGCGGACAGTGCCCGCATCGTGGGGAGTGCGGTAAATTCTGATTTGTCGCTCCGCGACAAATCAGAATTTATAATGAATAATTTATAACGAATAATGAATAATTTCGGAAAAGCGCGAAGCGCTTTTTTATTGTAGATGTCAGACTCT
>CACYHJ010000162.1 GCA_902774165.1 Oscillospiraceae bacterium | reverse complement strand
CTCCTCGAGCTTTTCGGGATCCGGCGCCTTTGCGTTTAAAATATAGGTCGCCGTCCAGTCGATATTCGTTTTGTCGTATTTTACATATCTGTGCGATTCGTTTTTTAACTCCGGGAACGGGTCGTCCTGCTCTGTAAACTCCATGGTTTCCGGTTCGCCGAAGAATCTGTCGCAGATAAAACAGCGCGACTCGAAAAACATCAGCCGCCGAAGCTGAGCGTCTGTTACCGCAGCGGCGTCGTAATCGACGGTGAAATGCTTCCACGTGGGTTTCTGCAGGAACGTCGTATCGAGCAGATGAAGAAAATATCCTTCGTCAAAATCCGTGCCAAGGTCGGCAAGATCTTCTTCAGTCGCTTCGGAAAAGGTCGTCTCTCTGTCGTTCGCAGGCGCTGCTGCGGTCGTCCAGTCCCGTTCGTTCGCGGTCTTTCCGTTCGCGTTGTTTGTCGTATAGGGGACGGTCCCGTTCGGCGCGGTTTCTGCGTCGGTGTTTTCCGTCCCGGGCAGATCAAAGGGCGTGACCGCGGCCTGACGCGAGGTGTCGGGGATCGCCGCCTCTGTCTCGGGGATGATAAGCCCGTCTTCGTCGAGCGCGGTCGGCTCCTTGCCGTCTCCCTTGCTCTCAGTCTGCCGCTTCGGTCCGGACGCGCCGTAAACCACCGCGCCGGTGGACGCGTCGAGACCGAGATCGAACACGACCGCTCCGGTATCGAATTGATACTTTTTGAAGGTGAGCAGATTCTTTTCTTTGTCGTATCCGTTTTCGCTGACGTACCGCACGCCGCCCTCGACGGTTTCCCATACGCCCACGTAACCCGCTTCCGTAACGTCCGCAATGTTGTGGGTCATGTTTGAGACCTCGACGCTCACGCCCAGATCCGTCAGCAGCGTGTGGGGAACGTCCCCGTATCTGCGCACCTCGACGCCGTTTCTGCCGATGGAGCGCAGATACTGCTGCGCGCTTTTGACGCAGCCCTGCCACATCTCTTCCGCCTCTTTCTCCGTCGGGCCGGACAATGCGCGGCCGGCAAGCGCGGAGGGGAAGATCCGTTTCAGGGACTTGCCGTATTCCGACCCCATTCCGGTCTCTTTGATCTCGCTCAATTGATACGTTCCGTCGGGATTGATCGTGAAGACCGCCGCCGTCGCGCCGCTGCCGCCGCCCACGTCGGTGAAAAATCCGTTGTCAAAGCCGAAGGAATCAAAGTGATAGAAGAAATACAGATTCATTTCTTTTTCGGTTTCGTCTGAGCCCATCACACAGATCTGAGAGGTCAGAAATTCGCCGTAATAAGAGTTTCTGCTCTGTTCGCAAAGCGCCCGGTTGACCTCGACGACCAGCTCGGGATAAGCGTTATACAGCGGCGTGCCCTCCGCCGGAGCCTTGCCGTAAAAACGGTCCGTTTTCGGATCGGTCAGGAAGCATACCGCGCACACGACGCTCGCGATCACGGCGACAAGCACGATCCAGAACGCGGGCTTTTTATAATTCAACACGGTTTTGACCCGCTGTTTCACGCCCACCTCGCCGAAGGCCACCGGGCAGGCGGTCACGGCGCGGCGCTTGAACGCGCAGTCAAGCAGCGCCTGCGTATAATCCGCCCGCTCCTGCGCGGAAAGGTCCTTCGTCACGCGCTCGTCGCAGGCAAGCTCAATATCCCGGCATAAAAGGATATACGCAAGCCAGATGACGGGATTGAACCAGTAGACAGACAAAAGAAGATATCCGAGGGGCTTCCACACATGGTCGAGCCGTTTCAGGTGCGCTTTTTCGTGCGAGAGAATCAATTCCTTCTGCCTGCCGGAAAGATGCGAGGGAAGATAGATCCGCGGACGGAACACGCCTAAAATGAACGGGCTTCTGACTTCGTCGCAGAGAAAAATATTCTTTTCTTCTTTGACCGTCGCGCCCACCTGCCGCCGCAGCCGCAGGAAGCTCACAAGTGCCCAGAGCAGCATCGCCGCAAGCCCGAGTCCCCACAGCAGGGCGAGGATATGGATGAATCCGTCTCCCAGTCCCGCCGGGACGGTGACCCCTTCCCGGTAGTGCTCCGCCGCGAAGGTGTTGAAGGGCCCGTCAACGGCGGAAAAGCCGGTGTTGATCGTAACGGTGCTGCCGGTCAGGATCGTGTCCGGTACGGTTTCCGCGCTCGGCACAAGGCTGACCCGGCTCGGCAGAGAGAAGGGCAGCAGCCGCAGCGCCGCGACGCCCCACAGCGCGACGCGGATCCATTTCGGCGCTTTTTTGAATATCATGCGAAACAGCAGCACCGCCAGGATCAGCCAGGACGCGGTCACGCTCATGTTGAACAGCTTCAGGAAAAGATCCGCGGGAAGCGAGGCGTCAAAAAAAGAATTTATGACGCCGGAAAAGAATTCAGCCATCGTGATGCTCCTTTCTGTGCGCGTCGATCATTTTTTGGATTTCGTCCGCCTCTTTTTCCGACAGCGTCTTGCCGGACATGAACGCGGCGATGAATGCGGGCAGCGACCCGCCGAAGGTCTCCTCGACGAAATTCCCGCTTTTTCTCGAATAGTAGTCTTCTCTTGAGATCACGCCCGTCACCATGCCGTTCTCATTTCGGAACAGCCCCTTTTCGCAGAGCTTGCGCAGAACGGTGTAGGTGGTGGGCTTCTTCCACCCGAGTTCCTTTTCGCAGATTCTGACCAGCGCCCCGGACGCCACCGGCTCGTTTGCCCAGATGATATCCGCAAAACGCGCCTGCACCGCGCCCAGTTCCAGATCGCTCATATTATCACCCCTCGATGAAATCGGTTTACTTGTAATAAACCACAGCTTTAGTTTATCATGGATAAACCGGTTTGTCAAGCCCTTTAAAATTCTTCTTGCAAAACTTGTCATTTTGTATTATGATTAAAATATAAAATAAATAATAGAAAGGGAGCATAGTTATGAAACGATTGATATCCGTTCTTTTAACCGCAGCGCTGCTGCTTTCGACGTTCGCCGTGCCTGTTTTTGCGGCGCCGGAGAAAGAAGACGGCGCGCCCGCCGGGATATGGGATGAGAAAAAACAGACGTTTACATTAAAAGAAGGCCCCGAGATCGTCCGGCTCTCCGCCGAATCCCGGGACAGCGGGACCGTCGTTTCCGCCCATTACCGGGCGACGGATGAAATGAAGGCGCTGGGCGCGTTCTGCGACAAAACCGGCGGCGGCTCCCGGGAGATCTTTGCCGCCGCGCTGGGAGGGCTTGACCCGGAAAACATCTCCGCGTCCTTCGACCTCGGCGTGCAGTTCGCCTATTCCTTCGACGGTAAAACCTGGGTGAACGATTTCGACCCCGGCGACAACTACTATCCCGATACGAGGTTTGACCGGGACGAAGACGGCTTCAGCGAATATGATCATCTGCCGAACGAGCTGATCTCCTATGACAGGCTGTTCCGCGATATCCTGGTGTTCGACGGCACCGCGGGCTTCCTGACGTCCTATTACTGCGAGGTCAAGGAGGGCCTTTCGGTGGAGCAGACGCTGGCGCTTTACAACCAGACGCTCCTGCAGGGCAGGGGAGAGTTCGCCGGCTCGAATTACGACCCCGAAGACTACGACAACAACCACATGGGGTTCCGGATCGACTTCAACAAAGAGACGATTTCCGTCAAGGCGCGCTACCGTGTCTACACGACGCTTTCGGTTTTCGAAAACGACGAATGGTCCGAAGAAAGCGTGCAGATCTCCTATTCCGACTGGGGCCCCGTCAAGACCTATAATAACGGCAGCGCCTCGCCCGACGGGCAGGACTGCGTGCCGGACGATACGGCGCTGAACACCGAAGAAGCGCCGATGCTGACCCTGCTGTCGACGGACCGGCACGAGGTCGAGCGTGACGGCGTGACGGTGAAAGCGACGTTATGCCGCCTTTCCGTGACCTATCCCGAAAAGACCGAAACCGCGCTGGCGAAATATTACGCGCTGGAAAGTGAGGTCCGCCGGGATCTGACCGGGGAATACTACGAGCCCCGCTATTTCGTCGAGATCCGCGTCGGGGACGGGGACTGGTACGTCGCCGCCGAACGGAACGCGAACGATTATTTCTTCACCTTCGACGACGACTACTACGTGATGCGGGAGCTTCTGGAAAAGCTCGGCTATCAAGAGGACGCCCCGGTGTATCTGCGCGTCGTGCTTTACGGCATCGACAGCGGCCGGTTGGAGACCCCCGAAAACGCGCTGCACGAGCAGCTGGTCAACAGCGAACAGGTGTTTCTGCACACCGCGCGCTCGAACGAGATCGTGCTGTCGCTGACCGGCAAATACGTCGTCGATTACGAGCTGAACGGCGGAGCCTTTGAAAGCGGCACCGAGCAGGTGCGCATGTTCGACGAGGAAACCGACCTGACCGTCGATCTGACCGCGGCGGCGTATCTCCCCGCCCGCGCGCACTATACCTTTGACGGCTGGTATGCCGACGAGGCGCTCACAAAGAAGATCGACTCCTTCGACACGGCGGATAAGATGAGCCGCACCTATTACGCAAAGTGGAACGAGCTGCCCTCCTTCGGCGTTTCCTACGACTTCGGCACGGTGACCGACAGCGTTTCCAACAGCAACCCCGACAGGATTTATTCCGACGACGGCGACGTGCGGCTGGAAGCCGTTTCCTACGGCGGCGGGGAATTCCTCGGGTGGTACGACGCGCCCGAAAACGGAAAGAAGGTCGAAACGCTGACCTATGAAAAGGGCGCGAAGGATCTCATCCTCTACGCTTATTGGAACATCCCCGAAAAGAAAATCACCTACGCCGGCGCGGGGAAGGACTACACCAACAACAAAAAGAACCCGGCGAGCTATCCGATCAACCCCGACGGCGACAACACCGTCGTGATCTTTGCGCCGGAGAAAACCGGATATCTCTTCGACGGCTGGTTCCTGAGCAGGGATTTTGAAACCGGCGCGCTGGATTTCGACGAAGCAAAGGGCGGCTGGCTGCTGAACGAAAGCGGGGACGTGACCCTTTACGCGAAGTGGATCAAGGGTCGCTGGAAGATCGGCTATCAGCTGGGCCTTGAGGGCGTGTGGAACGGCGCGAACCCGCAGGAATACACCTACGGCGACACGGTGACGCTCGAGGCGCTCAAAGAGAACGGCTATACCTTCGACGGCTGGTACGCGGACGCGAAGTTCAAAACGGCGGCGCAGGGCGTCGGCCCGACCGATACCGGCGACAAGACCTTCTACGCGAAATGGACCGTCATCAATTATAAAATCGACTACCGTCTGCGCGACGGCGACGCGGATCATTTCAAAGCAAACGAGAACCCCGCGGCGCGCACCGTGGAGGACGAGATCGTTCTCAAGCCTCTGGTCCCGTCGGAGGAAGGGTATGAATTCCTCGGCTGGTACGACAACGTGAACTTTGACGGCGATCCCGTGGAGAAGATCGAAAAGGGCAGGACCGGCGATATCACCCTGTTCGCGAAATGTGAAAAGATCGTCGAGAACACCCGCCTGCTCGGCGACGTGAACAACGACGGCAAAGTCAAAGCGACGGACGCGCGTCTGGCGCTGCGGGCCGCGGCGCGGATCGAGCCCCTCTCGGAAGAGGACTTCCCCTACGCGGACGTGGACTTTGACGGCAAGATCAAATCCGGCGACGCCCGGATGATCCTGCGGGCCGCCGCGCGGATCGAGCCCCTGCCCGATAAAGCGCCCTCTGCCGTATAATCCGGCAAAGGAGAGCCGCAGCCCCGTAAAATCGGCCTTGCGCGGCCCTTCCTCATAAGGATCGCAAGACTCAGACGTCAAATCTCAGTAAAAATCTGCCGAAGCGTATCAACCGTTCCGGCAGATTTTTTTCTCGGGCAACGCCGCGCATTCGGATTTGTGCGGCGTCCCCCTTGACAAAACAGATACCTCGTGTTATAATACATATGCATCGAGATGCAATGTATTAAACGGAGGCGATATTGAATGAAGTACAGCAAGGAATTACTCAAGGGCAGCACGCCCACGCTGGTGCCAAAGAAGGCCGGGTCGCCCTCGGTGAGAGAAAAGCCGAGTGGCAGGACTTCTCAAAGAGCGTCAACAAGGTGCTGGGGTGCGTGTGATGTTCCACCCGGATCCTGTTCGCGATGAATATCTTGACTCTGCCGTATATTTTATAGAAAACAAGGTCAAACGCGCCGAGGTTCGTCAGGAGCTTCTGTGCCATATCGAAGACGCGGCGGAATACCATATGTCGCACGGTATGACGCGTACACAGGCGATTGAGAAGACGCTTGAAGAGATGGGCAGCGCGGCCGCGCTTTCCGTCCAATTGCGAAAAGTGTATCCTCATTCGCCGGCAGATCTGTTCTTTGCGGTGTCGGTGTATCTTGTGTGCGGTGCGGTCTGGATCATATCGTGTATATTGCTGAT
>CACYHJ010000161.1 GCA_902774165.1 Oscillospiraceae bacterium | reverse complement strand
AGCGATGCGCGAGGGCTTTCCGAGGCCCAGCGCGTCGTAGGTCTGAAAGATCGGGTGCGTATGCAGCGGGTAATTGCCGCCGGTGGGCACGTTCCAGCCGATCTCCGCGCTCACCGCCTCGCAGAACGCGTTCAGGGAAAGCCCCTCCAGCTCCTCGGGATGATAGGTAAAATGCGGCACGTACCAGCCCGCCATATTCGACCCCTCCGCCTCGCTGACGCGGATACCGTGAAATCCCGGCAGCCCGTCAAGACAGTCGAAGAAATGATTCAGCGCCCTGCGGATCTCGGCGGCGCGTTCGTCGTAATATTTCAGCTGGATCCTCGCCAGCGCCGTGCAGGCCTGATTCGCCCTGCCCTTCATGCCGCCCAACGGCAGGTCCAGATAGGGCAAAAGCTCCGGCTGACGGATATTTTCCGCGTTGTTTCTCTCATAGTGAAGATACGCAAGGGCGCGTTCATAATATTTATCTTCGTCGGTGATCAGGATTCCCAGTTCCCCGGCGGCAAAGCTCTTCTGGCTCATCAGGCTCATCGCGGCGATCTCGCCGAAGGTGCCCAGCTTCTTCCCCTTGTAAAGCCCGCCCTGAGCGTGAGACACGTCCTCGATCACAAGAAGCCCGTGCGCGCGGGCAAAGGCCATGATCGCGTCCATATCGCAGGGATGCCCCCAGTAATGCACGACCATGACCGCCTTCGTCCAGGGCGACAGGCAGCGCTCCAGGTCCGCAGGGTCCAGACAGACCGAGACCGGGTCCACGTTGGCGAACACCGGCGTCGCGCCCAGGGTCATGCAGGACAGGATGCTCGCCCAGTAGGTCTTCGTGGGGCAGATGATCTCGTCCCCGGCGCGCAGCCCCGCGGCGAACATGGCAGCCTGCAGCGCCATGGTGCCGTTGCAGGCGCACACCGCGTGCCGTCTGGCGTTCCACACGGCGAATTCCTTTTCAAATTCCATGGTGATCTCGTTGCCGGACATCCGGTTGCGGCGGATCACGTCGATCACCGCATCCTCGTCCTCTTTGCCTGTGATCGGCCAGCGGAACATTTCCTCCGGCAGATCGAATTTTTCCATGACCGGCGAGCCGCCGTTGATTGCAAGGATGCTCATTTTTTTCCCTCCGTTGTGTGGTGGTAAATTCTGATTTATCGCGAAAGCGATAAATCAGAATTTGGGTGAAATTCGGCTTTGCCGAGTGAAATCCGCCGCTTTGCGGCGGGTGAAATCTGCTTCGCAGATGAAATCGCGCTTTCAGCGCGGTTTCGGATGGGGCGAAGCCCCATACCCCGATTATAGATGTGTGTTTAATGAATGCACACAATCCTTTCGGAATTATCAGAATATAATTATTCCTGAAAAGCTCATCCTGTATTCTTTCAATAAAAAGGCGCGAAGCGCTTTTCCTCAACCGCGCGAAGCGCGATTTCACTCGCGAAGCGAATTTCACCTGCGTCTGCAGATTTCTCCCGCCGGAGGCGGATTTCACTGTAAATTCTGATTTATCGCGCAGCGATAAATCAGAATTTACAAGGCTCAACCCGTTCTCCGCGTTCGGCGGATTCGTAGATCGCGCGGATCAGCGCCAGGGCGTTGATGCCGTCGGTCAGGTCCGAGATCGGCGGGCGGCCTTCTCTCACCGCTTCGCAGAAATCGCCGATCACGCCGATATGCGCCGACGCCGGAATCGCGCCGGGGTCGTTGTGCGAGAGATACTCCGCAGGCTCCTTTTCCCCGATCAGGCTGCCCTTTCCCTCGATATAATACTTTGTGATACGGTCCTCCGTCAGCGTGATCGTGCCCTTTGTTCCGCAGATTTTGAGTCTGCGGGGCGAACCGGGATAAATCGAGGTGGCCGCGCCGATTGTGCCGATCGCGCCGTTTTCGAATTCCAGCAGCGCCGCCGCGGTATCCTCGGTCTCGATATGATGATACAGCGTGCGCGTCAGCGCCGTGACATGCCGGACCCCGCCGAGCAGATACAGCAAAAGGTCGATGCCGTGGATGCCCTGATTGATCAGCGCGCCGCCGCCGTCGACCGCACGGGTGCCGTGCCAGGCGGAGCAGCGATAATATTCCTCGCTTCGGTGATACAGCATTTCAAGCTGTACCGAAACGATTCTGCCGAGCTGTTCCTCTTCGAGCGCTTTGCGGATGCGCTGCACCGCCTCGCACGGGCGAAGCTGCGCCACCACGCCGACGGTTCTGTCGCTGCAGCGCGCTTCGTCGAGGATCGCCCGCGCCGAAGCAAGATCAATCGCCACGGGCTTTTCGATCAGCACGTGCTTGCCGCCGCGCAGCGCGGCGATCGCGTTTTCGGCATGGGATCCGCTCGGTGTGCAGACGCAGACCGCATCAATATCCGGACTTGCGAAAAACGCCTGCGCGCTTTCATAAACGCTTCCGCCGAATTCTTCGCTGAACGCCCGCGCGCGCTCCGCGTCGCCGTCGAACACGCCGACCGTCCGGGCTCCCGGGATCGCCCGGATCGCCGCGGCGTGGAATCTCGCCGCAAGTCCGCAGCCGAGAATGCCGAACCTCAGGTTTGAGTTGTTCAATCCGTTTCTCCTCTTTCAAAAATATGTTGGGATTATTATATCATAATAATCTGAAAAAAGTAAAGAGAAATCGCCCCTCCGGGACGATGTCGGTTGGTGGTTGGTGGTTGTCTGCTTCCGACTCCCGGCTGTCGGGTTCCGGGGGGTTCGGCACGCAGCAGACCGGCAACTGTCAAAGAGCAATAAAAAAAGCCGTCGTTTCGATCATTCATTGCTCACGTGAAGATCAAAGCGACGGCACCGAAGATACCGGATCAATCATATTTGTTTTTCCTTTCTTACGTTATTTAACCATCAGAATTTTTTCAAATCAATTTCGGAAGAAAATCACAAGGAAGAATTTTTTAAATGAAGTCTTTTGCTGCACCCACCGTATACGTAATAGCTTACCTTTTGATCGAAGACCTTACTCTCGCTGTATACTTAAAGTCCTGCAACCGGATGTGTCTCGCGCATCCAAAGAAACTTCCTACCGGTCCGCAACCACCACTCACGGTCCGTCGCCTTTTTCTCCTGAGGGCGTACTCTTAATCAGAACATCGGTATCAGATCCTTTCTTTTCTTATTTGACGAAGCGTCTTGACGTTCTTACTCGGTCTATAGGGGCTCCCGCTTATTATTTTCATATTTGAGCTTGTTCCCTTTCGGCGGTCCGTCTTGCCGCTCCCTCTTTGCATCTTTAATATATCACACCCTGCGGCAAATGTCAAGAGGTTTTTTATAAAATTTTTCAGGTTTTTCAAAAAAATATGTATTCATTGCACAAGAGAAATAAAAACACTTGCAAATCGAAATCCGATGTGTTACACTTGACTGTGTTTAAACGCAACGATCGGGAGAGTAGCGCAGAAAACGCGTTCTGCAGAGAGCGGCGCAGCAGCTGAGAGCGCCGCGGACGGCGTTCTGCGTGAAGTTCACCCGGGAGCGGCTCCGCGGAAAGTATATTATATATCATTATAATATATCGCGTAGGCGGAGACGGCAGGCACCGTTACACGCCGCAGGAGCGTCCGCCCTCGGGCGGGAATTTGGGTGGTACCGCGGAGCATCTCCGTCCCATAGAGGGGCGGATTTTTTTATTTCCGTCCCCGCACAAGGAAAATCAAACACGGAGGTATCTTATGAACGACACGATTGAACTGATCAGAAAAGCCGCGTCAGAATGCATCAGAAACGCCGAAGTCCCCGCGTCCCTCGAGGAGCTGCGGGTAAAATATCTCGGCAAGAAGGGCGAGGTCACCTCGCTGCTCAAGCAGATGGGCAAGCTCTCGCCCGAGGAACGCCCGGTGATGGGCCAGGCGGTCAACACGCTGCGCGCCGAGATCGAAAGCCAGCTGGACGAGCGCCGCAAAGCGCTGCAGGCCATTGAGAAGGAAGCAAGGCTGCTCAGCGAGACGCTGGACGTGACCATGCCCGGCAAACCCGTGGAGATGGGCCACAAGCACCCGCTCTCCATCGTCCTGGATGAGGTCAAGGACATCTTCCTGGGCATGGGCTTCACCATTGAGGACGGCCCGGAGGTGGAATACGACTATTACAATTTCGAGGCGCTGAACATCCCCAAGGGGCACCCTGCCCGCGACACGCAGGACACGTTCTATATTGAGGACAATATTCTGCTGCGCACCCAGACCAGCCCCGTGCAGATCCGCGTGATGGAGAAAAAAGCCCCGCCGATCCGCATCATCTCCCCCGGAAGGGTTTACCGCTCGGACGCGGTGGACGCGACCCACTCCCCCATCTTCCATCAGATCGAGGGCCTTGTGGTGGATAAGGGCATCACCATGAGCGACCTGAAGGGCAACCTTCTCGCGCTGGCGAAGCGCCTTTACGGCGAGGACACCCGCATCCGTCTGCGTCCCCATCATTTCCCGTTCACCGAGCCCAGCTGCGAGATCGACGTCTCCTGCTTCAAGTGCGGCGGCAAGGGCTGCCCCATGTGCAAGGACGAGGGATGGATCGAGATCCTCGGCGCCGGCATGGTGCACCCGAAGGTGCTGAAAAACGGCGGCATCGACCCCGAGGTTTACAGCGGCTACGCCTTCGGCCTGGGCCTTGAGCGCCTGACCATGTTCCGCTTCGGCCTTGACGATATGCGGAATATGTATGAAAACGACATGAGATTCCTGCAGCAGTTCTGAGAAGGAGGGCACGACAATGGATTTATCGAAAAGATGGCTTCTCGATTACGTCGACCTTGACGTAACGGATAAAGAATTCGCAAGCGAAATGACCATGAGCGGCTCGAAGGTCGAAAGCTGGGCCCACGAGGGCAGCGAGCTGAAAAATATCGTCGTGGGCAGGATCCTCTCGCTGGAGCGCCACCCCGACTCGGACCATCTCTGGGTCTGCTCGGTGGACGTGGGCAAAGAGGCGCCCCTGCAGATCGTCACCGGCGCGCAGAACCTGACCGCGGGCGATTACGTGCCCGCCGCGCTGGACGATTCTTACGTCGCGGGCAATAAGCACATCAAAAAAGGCAAACTGCGCGGCGTAGAGAGCAGCGGCATGCTCTGCTCCCTTTCGGAGCTGGGGCTGACCGTGCACGACTTCCCCTACGCCATCGAGGACGGCATCTTCGTGCTCGGCGAGGACTGCGAGCGCATCCCGGGTACGGATATCCGCACGGCGATCGGCCTTGACGACACGATTACAGAGTTCGAGATCACCTCGAACCGCCCCGACTGCCTCTCCGTCACGGGTCTTGCCCGTGAGGCTGCCGCCACCTTCGGCAAGGAGCTGAAGCTGAAGGCGCCGGAGGTGAAATTCGCGGCGGGCGGCGACGTGAACGACGAGCTGAAGGTCCGCATCGACGTGCCGGACACCTGCTACCGCTACATCGGCGCGGTGGTGAAGAACATCAAAATCGCCCCCTCGCCCCGCTGGATGCGCGAGCGTCTGCGCGCCTCGGGCGTCAGACCGATCAACAACATCGTCGATATCACCAACTACGTGATGCTGGAATACGGCCAGCCCATGCACGCGTTCGACATCAAATATATCAAAAACCGTCAGATCATCGTCCGCCGCGCCGAGTCCGGCGAGAGCATCACCACCCTTGAGGGCGTGACGCACGAGCTTGAGGACGACATGATGGTCATTGCCGACGCCGAGGCTCCCGTGGCGGTGGCCGGCGTGATGGGCGGCGAATACAGCGGCATTATGGACGACACGACAACGATCGTCTTCGAGTCCGCCTGCTTCAACGGGTACAGCGTCCGCTCCACCGCAAAGCGTCTGGGCCTTCGCACCGAATCCTCCTCCCGCTACGAGAAGGAGCTGGACCCCGAAGGCAGCCGCCTTTCCATGCTGCGCGCGCTGGAGCTGGTGGAGCTGCTGGGCGCGGGCGACGTGGTAAAGGGCCTGATCGACGTGTTCCCCAGCCCGAAGACCAAGCCCGTGGTGACCTTCGACCCCGACTGGACCAACAACTTCATCGGCATCGACGTTTCCGCCGACGACCAGAAGAAGATCCTCGAGAAGATCGGCTTCACAATCGACGCGGACGGCGGCATCCATACGCCCTACTACCGCGTGGACATCGAGCACAAGGCGGACGTGGCGGAGGAGATCGCCCGGTTCTACGGCTATGAGAATATCAAAGACCGCGCCCTTTCCGGCAACGCG
>CACYHJ010000160.1 GCA_902774165.1 Oscillospiraceae bacterium | reverse complement strand
AAGAAGAGACCAGAGAGGTTCCGATGTACGGCCATAACCCGAGCGGCGGCTTCGGCACGGAGGGTTACTGCAAAGAGTGCGGCGAGTTCGTCTGCGAGAGCTGCGATCATTTCCACGTTCTCGAGAACGCGCCCGGCATCGGGATCCTTTACAAGATCATCCACTTCTTCATCCATACCCTCCATCAGATCAAATACAACACCTGAGTGCCTGCATAGTCAACCCGAAGGCACCGGTCGGAAAACAGAACAGAAATTTACGCAGAAGCGCAGGCCCGGACGGGTCTGCGCTTCTTGACATCTTTGATATGTTTATATATAATTATAATGATTTTTTGTCTTCGGCCCGGGGATGAAAAGCCGACGGCGGGACGAAAGGAACCGATAATGAAAAAAAGCCTCAAACGATTCGCTAAAACGCGCACAAAAACCGATCTCGCCGCTTTGCTGGTGTTTTTTTTGCTGGCAGGGCTGTTGATCACATCCGCGCTTTTTACCTGGGTGTCGGAGGATGAGTGCTACTATCCCGCGATCGCGCAGCGCCTGACCAACGGCGACCGGCTGTTTACCGACGAATGGGCGTTCATTCAGATCAGCGCGATTTTTCTGGTGATCCCGTACCGGGTCTTTACCGCGGTCACCGGCGGCACGAACGGCCTGCTTCTGTTTCTGCGCGGGCTGTTTATCGCCGTCGACCTGACCCTTTACTGGGTCTTTTACTTCCGTATGAGGGAGAAGAAAGCTGCAGCGGTGGTCGCCGCCGGCCTGTTCTGCGCCCATCCGTTCGCCGGGGTCCTGGCGCTGAATTACTACAATATTTCGCTGTTCGCGTTCGCGACGGTTTGCTTTATTCTGTGTACGGGGAAAAAAGAGCCTTCGAAACTGAGCCTGATTTTCGCCGGCGCCGCGCTGTCCTGCGCGGTTCTGTGCACGCCCGTCAGCGCCGCGGTCTATGCCCTGTTCACCCTCGCCGTCTTTGCGCATTCGATTCTGAAAAAACGGCGCGGCGCGCCGTCGGAATGGGATTTTGTTCTGAACGGCCGCGTCTGGGGCTGGATGAGCGTCGGCGTCGCCGGGTGCGCCGTCCTGTTCCTGCTTGCGGTCGCCCTGACCTCCGGGCTGAGCGCCGCGGCTTCGTCGATCCCGATGTTCCCGCGCGTCAACCCTTATCATACGACGCTTCCCGAACTGATCGGGACAAAGCTCCGTTACCTTACGATGAAATTCGGCGTCGCCAACGCCGTGCTGCTGCCCGCGGCCGCCGCGGCTGCCGCGGCGCTCCGGATCACGGAAAAGAAAAAGCCCTGCCGCCCGACGGTCCGGTTCGGTTTCTTCCTGATGGCCGTCGCCGCGACGGTTTCCTGCTGCGTCGCTTTTTGCGTCCGGGCGGACGTGCTCAACGAACAGGGGGCGTATCTTCGCTCCGGCGCGTTCGTCGCGGTTTTCTATACGCTGGCGTGCCGCTTTTTATGCCGGGAGAAAAACCGCCGGGCGGACGTCTTTCTGATCGCCGCCCTTGCCGCGTCTGTGCCGATGGACATGACGTCGAACTTCACGCTGCTTGCCAACGGCACCCTCGCTTATTTTCCCGCCGCGGTCTATACGGTTTCGCTGATAAAGGATTTCCGGGAGGAACTCGGGAATAAGGGCGCGCAGCGGGGGCAGGAGCCGCGGAAGTCCGGGAGACCGGCAGCAAAGCTCCCCGCGATCGCGGCCTGCGCCGCGCTGGTCTGTGAAATCGTCTTTGTGACCGCGCAGATCGGGCTCTCGGTCTTGATTGATCTGGCAATCGCGCAGCCGCCGGTCCGCGCCGCGGCGGGACCGGACCGGGGATTGCTTGAAAACAGCATGTTTGCAGAGATATACGAATCGGAACGGCTGGATCTGGAGGCAATCAGGACCGAGGCGGACGGGCGGCTTTACGTGCCGCTGGGCTCCTCCTTCTGCTACCTTTGCGCGGACCTGCCCGTCGGCAACTGGACGCCCCTCTCCAAGGAGGGAGGCGCGGGAGACGGCGCGGAATTATACTGGGAAACCCGCCCGCAGAACCGGCCGAAATACATCTATCTCGAATCCATGCAGCAGGACGCCGCATCCATAAAAAACGAAATCGCCGCGCTCAGGAAACTGTGCTCCTTTGAAACGGAAACCGGCAAGGCCGGGATCCTTCTGCGGGTGACGGGCTGGTACGACGAATCGGCGAACAGGGAGGCACAGAGATGAAACTGCCCGCAAGGCCGGCTGCGGCCGGAAAGAATCAACGCCCGCAATACGTCTGCGACGCTGCCGCCGCGGTCCTTCTCGCGCTGTTCGCCGCGGTGTTTTTCTCAGCCGCCCGGTACGGAGTCCAGAACGCGGACGAAAGCGCTTACTACACCTTCTGCCACCGGCTTCTGTTCGGCGACGCGCCCATCGTCAACGAATGGAGCATGACCCAGCTGTCGTTCGTGTTTCAATACCTGCCCTTCCGGATCTTCTACGCGATGACCGGCGGGACCGAGGGCTGCATCCTGTTTCTCCGGTATTTCTTCGTCGTCCTGAAGCTGCTGTTTTTCGCCGGGATCTATCTCCTGCTGCGGCAATACCGCGTCTGGGCGCTCACCGCGGCGACGGTCTTCACCGGTTTTCTGCCCAGCGGACTGATGACGCTCAGCTATTACAACATCGCACCCGCCGCCGTGCTGATCGCGGGCATGCTGCTGTTTACCCGCGGCGAGCCGGGGAAGCTCCGCTGCGGCGCGGCGGGCTTTGCCTTTGCCTGCGCGGTGATCTGCGCCCCGCTCTGCGCCGCAGTCTGGCTGCTGTATTCCCTGGCGGTTCTCATCGCGGTATTCCGGAAAAAACGGAAGGAATCCGGCGGGTTGCTCTCCGGCCGCGCATGGCTCGCCGTCACCGCAGGGGTCGCGCTCTGCGCCGTGATTTATCTCGCCGTTCTGTTTATCTCCGGAGGGATAAAGCAGGTCTTTGAGGCCATCCCCGAGTTGCTGCGGGACAAAACCTTCGCAAGCGAAACCCCCGGTCTTGCCGGGCGGCTCCACCCGGAGAAATTCAGACGCCTGTACTATCTGTTCGGCCCGCTGTCGCTGATTCTGAACGCGCTGTACCTGATCGCGGCGCCGATCGTAAAAAAATATCTGCCGGGAATGCGAAGCTTCTTCCTGCCGGTAGGTTTTGTGATTTACCTGTTCACGCTCGTGCGTTTTCACGTGTATTCCTCCTGGATCGGCGGGATGGGCGAAATCATCTATCTCCCGCTTCTGCTCTGTCTGCCGGGGCTTGCGTGCCTGCTGCTCACGGAGAAGAAGGACCGAAGGCTGGCGGCGTTTTTCCTGTTCGGGCTCCTGAGCTCGGTCTGTATGGATCTTCCCTCGAACATCTCCTTCGGCGGCGGCATGGTCGCCGCCTGCGTACCCGCGATGCTTCTGACGGGCAATCTTGCGCGGGAGCTTCGCGGCGGTGCCGCGGCGGACGAGCACGCGCAGGAGCAAAAGAAAAAGAATGCCGGCGGCTCGCTTTCGCGGGTTCTCCCCGCCGTGTGCGCGGCGGCGTTTCTGCTGACGCTCGCCGGCACCGAGGGCTACTGCGCGTATCTGACCCGCAGCCACCCGACGCTGGAATATTTCAATTTTCACGAAACGGCGGATTCGATGACGGCGACCGTCTCCCGCGGGCCGCTCAAGGGTCTTCGAACCATGCCGCTGATCCAAAAGCTCTGCGAAAACGCGATGGACGACCTGGACCTGATCCGGAGCAACAGCGACGGACCGTTCTACACCGCCGATTTCTGCCCTTGGTTTTATCTTTACGCAGACCTCCCCTACGGCACCTACAGCACGAGTTACGTCAAAGAGGACAGCCGGGACCGCCTGATGCGCTACTGGGAGAAATTCCCGGAGGCGGTGCCGGAATACGTCTACATCCCCACGTTCAACTGCGACAGTTACCATTCCGGCGACGAAATCCCCGCAATCGAACAGCTCAACTGGCTTACGGCGGTTTTTGAATGCGAGACAACCCGCGGGAAAACCGGTTACATTCTCAGGCTCGGCAGCCGGAAATAACGGCGCCGGAAGGGAATTTCACGATGAAAAACGTCTGTATTTTTTATACCGATGAAAACAGAATCAAACCGCTCGCCGACCGGTATCCCGGCTGCGAACGGATCCGTCTTACCGATATCCGGGACCGGGCGCAGTTCGCGCAGAAAGAAGGACGGGACGTCATTTTTGCCGCCCCGAACGACCTGCTGCAGGAGATCACGGCGGCCTGCCGCGGGCTTTCCTTCGCGTCCGCCGCGGTATTTCCGCCGGACAACGGCGCGACACCCGACGAGCCGATCCGGATCGACCTCCGAAAACCGCGGCTCGATTACATGGAGACCGAGATCTGCCATATCTGCAACCTCAACTGCAAGGGCTGCTGCGATTTTTCCAACCTGCGGGTGGACCGGGGCTTCTACGACTTCGACCGTTTCACCCGGGACCTGCTCAGAATGAAAGAGCTGTTCTGGGGGATCGGAAAGATCCGCCTGATGGGCGGCGAGCCGTTTCTGAACCCGGACGCGGCGGACTACGCGGAAAAATGCCGGGAGATTTTTCCCGACTGCGACCTGCGGATCGTCTCCAACGGGCTGCTGCTGCCGTCGGTCGACCTGCGGACCCTGCAGCGTCTGCGGGACTGCGGCTGCAGCGTCGATATCTCCACCTATCCGCCGACGGCGGCGAAGCGGAAGGAGATCGAAGAAGCGGCAAAACGCGCCGGCATCGCGGTCAATTTCAGCGTACCGATGAAATTCTTTTTCCGCACGATTCTTGAAACCCCCGTCGACGACCCGGCGCCCGCGTTCCGCAACTGCGTTTTCACCCACTGTCATATGATGAGCGACGGCAGGCTTGCGCCCTGCTCTTACGCCGCATGTATTTCCCGCCTCAACCGGTTCTACGGAACCGACTTCCCCGAAAACGATTATTTCGACCTGGCGGAGCCCGCGGCGGACGGCTGGCGGATCATGGAAGCGTTTTCAAAGCCCCACGCATTCTGCAGATGCTGCGGCTCCGGCGCGATCCCCTACCGCTGGCAGGGCCACGTCTCGCCCGACCGGGCGAAAAAAGAGGACTGGCTGATCCGGGATACATTCATCAGCCGCAAAGCGGCGCCGGCGATCCAGAAGCTCCTGAAGCCGGCGGTGATCCGGCTGCGCGCCGCGATCCAGAAAAAAAAGACCGGAGGCGGGTAAAAAAGCCGAAAAAGGCCGTTTTTGCAGCGAATTCCGTCTTTTTCATTGCAAATCCAGCCAGTATATGTTAATATCAGAAGATAAATCACAAACCGGAGCGCCTTATGAAAAAACAACTCAACAACATCTACCCCATTCCCCGCGGCCAGTTCGTGCTGTGGATCGTGATCCGCTGCATCCTGATCGGCTACGGCGTCTACTGCCTTCTGACCGGCTACACCACCGGGTTCCTGATGGGCTGCTTCTCCGTCGCGTTTTCCCATCTGTGGGATCTGTTTCAGCTGCTGGGCGGAAAGTCCTTCATCACACGGGTGGATTATTTCTCCCAGACGCTGCTGAACTGCTTCCTGCTGTTCGGCTGCATCATCGGCCCGTATTTCAACGACCGGACGAATTTTGCCCATATCGACGTGATCGAGCACGTCTTTGCCGGGTTCCTCGCCGCATGGTTCGCCTACGACCTTGCCACGGCGATCCAGGGGAAAAAGCACCACCTCAAGCCCGCGCTGGCGGCGCTGTTCGCGGTCTGGTTCTCCGTGGGCATCGCGGTCGCGTGGGAATTCTATGAATTCACCATGGACCGCATCTACGGCTATACCCTGCAGCGCTCGTCGGTGCTCTCGGAATCCGGGCTTGTGGACACCATGGGCGATCTGATCTGCGGCGCCGTCGGCGGCGTTGCGGGCATGTTCATCGTCGCGTTCAAAAAGAACGGCATCATCGGCAGGAACAGAAAAGAACTCCGCGCCCGCGCGAAAGCCCAATCGAAAGCCGACCGGGAAGAGGAGCTGGCGTATCTGGAGGAGATCGACAAATCAAATGAATAATGAATAATGAATAATGAATAATTGATGACGGGGTTCCACCCCGTACCCCATTATATATATAGTCAAATCTATGCAAGATGAAATGATGATATCAATAGTGTCAATTTTATTATCTGGCATTGAAAGAGTCTGACATCTACAATAAAAAAGCG
>CACYHJ010000159.1 GCA_902774165.1 Oscillospiraceae bacterium | reverse complement strand
TCCGGACCGCGAATTTCTGCCCGGTGTGCAGCTTCACTGCCGGAATCCCGCTGCCGCGAACCGTTTGACGGAAACGCTCGCCGTATTCCCGGACGGAATCGCTCCACTCCGAAGCATCCCGGTGAGTCGGCGGTATAATATTTGCATAAATCCGCTCGATGACGGTATCCTCCATATCCTGCCGCAGATACTCCATAAACTGGCAGACGTGGTCGTCGTGTCCGTGGGTAAAGAACCAGCCGGCGACGCGGATCTTCCCCCCCGCCGGCGTGCGCTCCCGCATGAAATCATGCAGCCGCCGGTGGTCGTTGACCGAGAGAAAATGCGCGCTGTCAACCACAAAGAACGAGCCGTCGCACAAACGGAACAAAAGGCACATGCCGCAGTCGATGAACTTGTGATCCACCTCAAATTGATAAAACTCCGATTGTACCGTCGGCTCCGCCGGATCCCGGGTCGGAAACAGCGCCGTTTCCGGATCCGCCGTAATCTGAAGCCTGCCGTCCGCTCCGGCATACAATAACTGAATCAGCCCGTCGCCGGTAAGCGTCACAAACCGGTTGTTCCCGAGCATGTGCGCCTGATACGCGCCGTATCCGGAAGCAATAAGGAAGTCCTGTACAGCGCCGAAGTCCTCCGGAGCAGCTTGCGGGAATACCAGCGACATCGCGCCGTCGCCGCAGTCATAGACCGGCAGCGCGGTTTTATCAACGATTTCTTTGATCTTCTCAAATAATCTGTCGCAATTCATGGTTTACCCTTTATAAAACCCGATCTCAGGAGCGCCGTCGCCGATGGTAACGCCGCAGCCGGTAAAGGCGGCGATCCCTTCCGGCCTGGAGCCCACGATCACCGGGCAGGACTGTCCGCGGGAATCAAACGCGTCGCCGGGGTTGCTGACAAAGCACTGATGGTAATGACCGGCAAAAATCAGATCCGGACGGATCCGTTCCCGCAGCAGCAGGCACCATTGATCGTATATCTCACTCTCGATGTTGAAGGGCGCTTTGTCGATATGTGTAAACGGGTTGTGTACCACAACGATCTTATGTTTCACTCCCGGCGCGTTATATTCCCGGGCCGCGTTCTTTATCACGTTTTCAAGAAACGCGGTCTGCTCCACTCGGAACTGATGGCAACAGTTCGCCCCGCCGTACTCCGCGTGGGAATCGTCCTTGTCCTCCCCACAGTCCAGCACCAGCGCCCACAGATTGCCGACGCGCAGCGTATAATACGTTTTCCCGTCCACGGTGGGGATATACTCCCCCATTTTTTCCGCCGCAAAGCCCCGCAGGTCATGATTGCCGCGGGAGCAGATCACCGGGAGGCTGCCGCCGGTGATCCGGTCCGTCAGACGGTACACGGTATCAAAATCAGAGACCCGTTCGGAGGAATTCACGATATCGCCGTTGAGGATCAGCAGATCGATCGGCTTTTCGACGGCGAACTTCTTGGCGGATCGCACTGCGTGCTCCGCCCTGCCGTGGGTGTCGGAAATATGATAAATATTGATCGGCCCCTCCGGCACCGGCCGGAATTCATAGGCAACACGGACAGACTCGCCGAACCGGCTGCGGTAAGCAAGCCGTTTGATCAGCGGTTCAAGGATCACGGTATACTCCCCCGCGTCGTCCAGCGCCTGCCGGGGAACGCAGACGGAATGGATCCGCGTCGCAGTGCGCTTCACCCCGTTTGCATGGTCATAATAAACCGTACCGGCGACGTCCACGGCAAAGGCGCAGTCCGCCGTTACGCGTGCGAAGATCTGATACGTATTTCCCGCGGCAAACACTGCGGGAGCGAATTTCAACATAGAAAACGGCATAAGGAATCTCCTTTCGGCTTCGGGGCTGCTTTATCTGCCTGCCAGAATCCCGAACACCTCGTTCAGACAGGCGATCGGGCTTTGCTTCGGCTGTTTGCGGATGGAAATATACGGCTTCTCCAGCATGGAGACGGACATACGGTCCAGCAGCGAGCAGGACAGACGCCCCACAGCTTCCACGTCCACACGCTTCATATACAGGCGCATCTCGTCGCGGCCGTTCTGACCGATCTCGTAGATCCCGTATGATGCGGCGGTATTTCGCAGAAGAGAGATCGTAATGAGCGCCTTGACGCTCTCCGGCGGCTCGCCGAACCGGTCGATCAACTCGTCCAGCACGTCGTCCGCATCCTCCTGCGTCTTGATATCGGCGATCCGGCGGTAGATGCCCAACCGGTGCGGAACGCTCTGAATGTATTTCTCCGGAATGTGCGCGTTGAAGCTGATATCCACCACGCATTCCTTCTCGGACAGCGCATCCGCTGTCTTTTTGCTGATCTCGGAGCGGGAATCCCCGCCGTTCTGCAGCTCGTTGACCGCCTCGGAGAGAAGGCGCAGATACATATCGTAGCCGACCGCCTCCATATGGCCGTGCTGCTCCGCGCCCAGCACGCTGCCGGCGCCGCGGATCTCAAGATCCCGCATGGCGATTTTGAAGCCGGAGCCGAACTCGGTGAATTCCCGGATCGCGTTAAGTCGGCGCTCGGCAACGTCGCTGACCTGTTTTCCTTTTGTAAAGGTAAAATACGCGCTGGCGCGCCGCGCGGATCGTCCAACGCGCCCGCGCAGCTGGTGGAGCTGCGCAAGGCCCATACGGTCTGCATTTTCGATAATCAGCGTATTGCAGTTGGGCACGTCCACACCGGTTTCGATGATCGTCGTGCAGACGAGCACGTCGATATTGCCCTCGATCAGATCCTGCCAGACGCCGCTGAGCTCTTCCTCGCTCATTCTGCCGTGGCCGACGCCGATGCGCGCGTCGGGAAGCAGCTCCTGCAGCCGTGCGGCTTTTTCCCGGATCCCCTGGATTTTGTTAAACAGATAATATACCTGACCGCCGCGCCGCAGTTCCCGGTCGATGGCTTCGGCGATAATCCCCTCGTCATATTCGATCACGTAGGACTGCACCGGCAGACGGTCGCCGGGCGCCTCTTCAATGACAGACATATCCCGGATGCCGCTCATCGCCATATTCAGCGTGCGGGGAATGGGCGTTGCAGACATCGTGAGCACGTCCACCGTGGGAAACAGCTCCTTGAGCTTTTCCTTCTGCCCCACGCCGAACCGCTGTTCCTCGTCGATGATCACAAGCCCCAGATCCCGGAACTTCACGTCGGAGGAAATCAGCCGATGGGTGCCGATTATAATATCCAGCGTTCCGCGGCGCAGGTCTTTGAGAATCTTTTCCTGCTGCTTCGGGGTACGGTAACGGGAGATCATTTCCACGTTCACCGGGAACCCCTCGACCCGCTTCATCACCGTGCGGTAATGCTGGAACGCGAGAATCGTTGTGGGCACGAGAATGGCGCACTGCTTGCCGTCCGCCACGCATTTGAACGCCGCCCGCAGCGCCACCTCGGTTTTGCCGAACCCCACGTCGCCGCAGAGAAGGCGGTCCATGGGATGAGGCTTTTCCATATCTTTTTTGATTTCGGCGATGCAGCGCAGCTGATCGTCGGTCTCGTCATATTCAAACCGGCGCTCAAAGTCGCTCTGCATATCCTGATCCTGCGAAAACGCGTAGCCGGGCATGCTCATACGCTTGGCGTAAAGGGCGATCAGCTCGCCCGCCATCTCCCGTACGACGCCCCGCACGCGGGCCTTTGTGCGCTCCCACTCCGCAGAACCCAGGCGGCTGATTTTGACCCGCTTGTTTTCGTCGTCCTTCGGGGCGATATATTTTGACACAAGATCCAGCTGCGTGACGGGGATATACAGCGCGTCGGAACCCGCGTAACGGATCTTGATATAATCCTTGGTCACGCCGAAGGCCTCTTTCTTTTCGATCCCGTCGAAAATGCCGATGCCGTGCACGGAATGGACCACGTAATCGCCCTTGTGCAGCTCGTCGATGGAATTGAAGGAGTCCGCCGCCTTGTAGCCCCTGTTACCCTTGCTTCTGCGTTTCTGCGACACGGCACGGCCTCTGCCGTAGGTGACGTAATTGTACCGCAGGCCGGGGATATTGATACCGGCGGAGATCGACCCCGGCAGGATATTGACCGCGCCCTCGGCGAATACGGAGGGCACGCGGGGATAATATGCCGCGCTGAGCCCTTCGCCGATCAGCTCCTCGCAGAGCTCCTTCGCCGCCTTTTCGTTGCCGGCGAACACCACGTTGGTCACGCCTTGCGCGACGCTGGGCCGCAGATCGTCCAGCAGCACGCTCAGGGAACCCTCCCAGGGCGGCGATTGGATCATATTCATTGTCAGAAGGTCTTTGACCGGCGTATCAAAGGAACCGCGCGGGAAGTTATCGAGATAAAACGTGCGGTGCTTCTGATACTTCGCCGTCAGTTCCGGGAAGGAGAGCATAAACCGGTCGATCCCCTTGAACAGGACGCCGTCGGCAAACAGATTCTTGATATCTTCACTGTAAAGGGCGAACGCGGACTCGAACCGGTCCTTGACGGCGCCGGTTTCGCAGACAAACAGCAGCCCGTCGGAAAAATAATCGAACACCGTCGCCGGAGTATCATAGGCAAGAGAAATGTATTTATCCGCGCTCGTCAGCTTCACGCCGGCATTGACCAGATCCAGATCTTTTCTGATATTCTCTCTGGCTTTGACCGCTCCCCTGCCCTTAACGGAGGCTGAGAGCTCCTCAAGCCTTGAAACCAATGTTTCTTCGGAGGGAAAAACAACCTCCGCCGCGGGCGTGATTTTGATTTTGTCGATGGGATCGCCTCTTCGCTGCGACACCACGTCAAAATGCGCCATGGAGTCGATTTCGTCGCCCCAGAATTCAACGCGGACCGGCTGCGCGCAGTCCGGAGGGAAGAAATCGAGGATCCCGCCCCGCACGGCAAACTGGCCGGTGCCGTCCACGGTTTCGCTGCGGCTGTAATCCGCGCTGAGCAGCGCCTGTACCACAAGCTCCTGCTTCACGCTTTTGCCCGTCTCAAGCACCACAGAGAGCTTTTGCAGCGCCTCCGGCGTGATGGTGAACTGCGCCGCCGCCTCGGCGGAACAGACGCAAAGATCGCACTCGCCGTCCAGGATCCTGCCAAGAACGCCTAAGCGCTTATGCTCGTAATCCTTCGATCTGCCGTCGGTCGTGCGAAAGGCAAAATCACGGGCGGTATAGACGTCGGACCGGCCGCCGAACAGATTGATATCACCGCTCAGCCGGTGCGCAGAAGCTTCGTCGGGTACAACAACAAGCGCCTTTTTCCCGCTTATGCGGCAAACAGACGCGATCACGTACGCCTTCGGCGCGGGGCCCAGGCCCACGACGCCCGCCGGCGTAAGAGCGTATTCAATATCCTTCAGCATCCCCCGGAATTCGGCGAAGCTTTGTATCACGCTGTCAAAAGCGTTCATGGTTCCCTCTCTATTTGCTGTATCGGCTCATCGCCTCGTCGATATTTCCAGCGACAATCAGCTCCAGCGCCTTCACGCCGTTCTCAAACAGCGGCTTCAGCTCGTCAAGCTCGGCTTTCGCGAATTTGCCCAGCACGTAATCCTTCAGATCGTCCTCTTTATCCGCCCGGTCCCCGACGCCGATCTTGATGCGCGGGAAATTGTCGGAAGAGAGCTGATATATAATGCTTTTGATGCCGTTATGCCCGCCGGCGGAGCCTTTTCTGCGGATGCGGAAGGTGCCGAAGGGCAAAGAAATGTCGTCAAAAATCACCACGACGTTCTCCGGTTGGATTTTATAAAACTGGGCGGCCTGCACCACCGCGTCGCCGCTTAAATTCATATAGGTCTGCGGCAGCATTACAAGGCAGCGCTTGCCGGAGATCATCGTCTCACCGCACAGGGCGCGGAATCTGAGCCGGTCGCAGGCGAAGCCGTATTCCCTGCAAAGGATCTCAGCGAACATAAAACCGGCGTTATGGCGGGTCCCGGCGTATTCTTTGCCGGGATTGCCGAGGCAGACGATCAGATATTCCACCGGGCCGTATACCGGCGGCGCGGCGGGGACGGATTCTTTTTTCTTTCTGAAAAATGCCATATCAGGGGTCCTTTACGCGTCCCAACGGACGGTGATGCGGTTTTCGCCCCAGCGCGGGGAAACTTCCAGCATACAGGCGTTTCCGTGGGGAATGATTTCATACTCTGTTTCGCACTCCATCATCGACGGCATCGACGGAAGATAGATCCGCGCAGGATCCTCCGCCGCCTGATCGCAGAAATAGGTGAGACGGAATTCTCTCTTTTCCGCGTCCCATTTGAAATTCTCAATCGTCCCGGGAACGGAATGGGGATAGGGACGGCGCAGAAGCGCAAGAACGCCCGCGTCCTC
>CACYHJ010000158.1 GCA_902774165.1 Oscillospiraceae bacterium | reverse complement strand
ACTTCTGCCCAACCTTGCCCCGCGCAGCATAGCTGCGTCGGTCGAAGCTAAAAATATACCACCGGTATATTTTCTTCACGCTCCGACTTCGCGCCTTTTTATTATAGATGTCAGAATTTTTGAATGCCAGATAATAAAATTGACACTATTGATATCATCGTTTCATCTTGCATAGATTTGACATTATATATAATGGGGTACGGGGTGGAACCCCGTCATCAATTATTCATTATTCATTTTTCATTATTCATTAGAAATACTGATTTGCGAGCCGCTGCGCGGCTCGGCAAATCAGTATTTATGTGAAATGTAAACTGTGAAATGTGAACTGTGGGTAGCAATTACATCTCACATCTCACAATTCACATCTCACTGAATACTGAATTTGCCGAGGTCAAAGACCTCGACAAATCAGTATTTATAGCATAATATTTTCTATTCGGTATTGACATCTTGTTTTCTCTGTGTTAAAATAATCGTTGCCGCATGTCCCGGGTGGTATTATGCCCTGAAGCGGGAAACCGCACCCTCTGACAGCGAGTCTATGTAAAAGAAGGTATTTTCAGAAATGTACGCAATTATCGAAACCGGCGGAAAACAGTACAAGGTTCAGTCCGGCGATGAGATCTTCATCGAGAAGCTCGACGCCGAGGCGGATGCCGAGATCGTTTTTGACAAGGTTCTCGCCGTAGCGGGCGACGACGGCATCAAGGCCGGCGCTCCTTACGTCGCGGGCGCGAAGGTCGCCGCGAAGGTCATCAAAAACGGCAAGGCGAAGAAGATCACGGTCTTCACCTACAAACCCAAGAAGAACGAGAAGAGAAAGCTCGGTCACAGACAGCCTTATACGAAGGTTGCCATCGGCGAGATCACCGCGTAATGACGCGCGCCCTGTTTGCCGTCGACCCTGACGGCAATTACACCTCTTTCGCGATCTTCGGCCACGCGGACGACAGTTCTTCGGCGGGTTACGACGTGACCTGCGCCCAGATCTCCTCCGCCGTGTATTACGCGATCAATACCGTCGCCGACGTTTTCGGGAGCCGGCAGACCCTTGAGTATTCGGTCGCGGACGGAAGATTTTATTTCCGTCTGAAGGACGGCAGTCCGAAGGAGGCATACCTGCTGCTGAAGGGGCTTTCGATGCACTTGCGGGCCATTCAGTCGCAGCGTCCCGATCTTCTGCAAGTCAGATCCATTAAAATTTCAACTATTTCGGAGGTGCGCAAGCATGCTTAAGTTTAACGGTCAGTTATTCGCTCATAAAAAAGGTATGGGCTCTACCAAGAACGGCAGAGATTCCGAATCCAAGAGACTCGGCGCCAAGAGAGCCGACGGTCAGCTTGTCAACGCGGGCACGATCCTCGTTCGTCAGCGCGGTACCAAAATCCATCCCGGCACCAACGTGGGCAAAGGCTCCGACGATACCCTTTTCGCGAAGGTTACCGGTACGGTCAGATTTGAGCGTCTTGACAAAAAACGCAAGAAAGTCAGCGTTTACGAAGTCGAGGCATAACAATGTCTTTCCAGGCAGGGCTGAAACGCCCTGCTTTTTTTGATTTGCGTCTGAAAAAAGGAACCGCGCCGGTCCGGGCGAGGTTCCTTTATAATATGATATATAATTAATATAGAATGTGCGGCCAGACGTTATTTGATCACGCCCATCAGGTCGCCGTCCGATTCGTCGAAGATATATACGGTGACGATCTCGCCGTTTTCCAGATCTTTTTTCGTGGTGAACCGGACGACCCGGTCAATTTCCGGCGCGTCGGCGGCGCTTCTGCCGGTGTAGCTGTCGGTATAGCCGTCGTAATCCTCCACGATCACGGCCTGATCGGTGCCGATTTTGTCGGCGGACGCCATTTCGGTGATGATCCCCTGCTGCTCGTTGATGATCTGGGCGCGGTCCAGCTTTGTCTGCTCGTCCAGCTGATCCGGCAGATTATATGCGAGGGTGCCCTCTTCCCTTGAATAGGGGAAGCAGCCCATGCGGTCGAACCTCGCCGCCTTGACAAATTCCGACAGCGCGTTGAACTGTTCTTCGGTCTCTCCGGGGAAGCCGGCGATCAGGCTGGTGCGGATGGTGACGTCCGGAATGCAGGCGCGGATTTTTTCCAGCAGCGCGAGATATTCCGCGCCGCTGCCGGGTCTGCCCATCTGACGCAGGATCTGAGGATCCGCGTGCTGGAAGGGGATATCGAGATAATGCAAAACCTTCGGCTCGGTCGCGATCACGTCCAGAAGCTCGTCGGTGATGCGCTCCGGGTAACAGTAAAGCAGCCGGATCCATTCAATGCCGTCGGTTTTTGCCAGTTCCCTCAGCAGCGAGGCAAGGCTGAGCTCCCCGTAAAGGTCCTCGCCGTACCGCGCGGTATCCTGCGCCACGATCACCAGCTCTCTGACGCCCCGGGAGGCGAGCGTTTTCGCCTCTGCGAGAACGTCTTCCTTCGGGCGGGAGCGGAAGGGGCCGCGGATGCGCGGGATCACGCAGTAGCTGCAGCCGTTGGAGCAGCCCTCCGCGATCTTCAGATACGCGTAATGGGCGGGCGTGGTCAGCAGGCGTTCGCCGGTCTCCGGCAGCGCCGTTTTCGGCGGGAAGAATTCCGCCGCCGCGTTGTCGGACAGGAGACCGGAAACGATGCTTGCAATATCGCCGTTGGCGCCCAGTCCGCAGACCGCGTCCACCTCCGGCATTTCCTTCAGGATCTCCTGTTTATACCGTTCCGCGAGGCATCCGGTCACGATCACCTTGCCGATCATGCCGTCCTCTTTCATCGACACCATGTCGAGAATGCTCTCGATCGCTTCCTTTTTCGCGTCCTCGATAAAGGCGCAGGTGTTGACGATCACGGCGTCCGCGCCGTCGATATCGTCGCAGATTTCATATCCGTCCGCGGCGAGACGCGCCAGCATCCGCTCGCCGTCCACCTGGTTCTTCGGGCAGCCGAGGGAAATAAAACCGATTTTTTTACTCATCGAAAAAGACCTCCTCTGAGGAACAGGCTTCCAGCGCGGATCTGATCTCGCCGTAGGAATACCCCATCCGGCTGAGGGCTGCCGCGGTGCGCTGCAGTCCGTTTTTGCCGGCGACGGTGGTTCTGAATTTTGTCTCAAGCAGCGTTTTGATTTCGTCCTCGGCGTCGAACTCCAGCGCCGCGACGGCTGCTTCCGCGACGTCGCGCGCAATCCCGCGCTTCTGCAGCTCGGCGGTGATGCGGGACGGCGCGTAATGCCGCGCAAAGAGCAGCTGTTCCGCAAGGATCCCGGCAAGATCGCCGTCGTCGATCAGCCCCAGCTCTTTTGACCGCTCCACCGCGTAGTCCACGGCGTCCGGGTCAAATTTTGCCGCCAGCTTCTGCCGGACGGCGCGCTCCGAATAGGCGCGGGCGGACAGATAGTTATATGCCGCGGCGCAGCACCGGCGCCGCTCGTTCTCCGTCCGGATCTCTTCCAGTCGTTCCCCGTCGATCTCGTCCTCTTCGTAGATCCCGAGGGAGTACCAGAAGGATTGCTCGCAGACAAGGACGGCCTCATCGTCCGCAAAAACGGTGATTTTGCCGCCCTTGCCCTGTTTTGTTGTGATCACCATGGGTTATTCGTCGTCGTCGACGGTAATGTCGAGCATGGCCTTCGCCTCGGCGCGGGAAATCGCTTCGCTTCTTCTCGGCGCCGGCGCTTCGGGCGCGTCGTCGTCCGCGTCGGTGTCCGGCTTGTTCAGCCGTTCCGCCGCCGCGGAGCGCTTTTTCAGCTCGGCGCGCACCTTTGCCTCGATCTCGTCCGCCACGTCGGGATGCGCCAGCAGGAACTGCTTGGTATTCTCCTTGCCCTGGCCGAGCTTTTCACCGTTGTAGGAATACCACGCGCCGCTCTTTTTCATAATGTCAAACTCCGCGCCCATGTCGATGATCTCGCCGGTCTTGGAGATGCCTTCGCCGTACATGATGTCGAATTCCGCCGTCTTGAAGGGCGGGGCGACCTTGTTTTTCACGATCTTCGCTTTTGTATGCGCGCCGATGAACTCGCCGGAGGAATTTTTCAGCAGTTCTCCCTTGCGCACGTCGATGCGCACCGAGGCGAAGAACTTCAGCGCCCGGCCGCCGGTGGTGGTCTCGGGGTTGCCGTACATCACGCCGATTTTTTCACGCAGCTGGTTGATGAAAATAATGATCGTGTCGGAGCGGGACGCCGCGGACGCGAGCTTGCGCAGCGCCTGGGACATCAGGCGGGCGTGCTGGCCGACGTGGCTGTCGCCCATTTCGCCCTCGATTTCCGCGCGGGGCACGAGCGCCGCCACCGAGTCGACGACGATCACGTCCAGCGCGCCGGAACGGGTCAGGCCTTCGGCAATTTCAAGCCCCTGCTCGCCGCTGTCGGGCTGGGACACCAGAAGAGAGTCGATGTCGACGCCCAGCTTCTCCGCGTAAATCGGGTCGAGGGCGTGTTCCGCGTCGATGAACGCGGCCTCTCCGCCGGCCTTCTGCGCTTCCGCGACCACGTGCAGGGCAAGGGTGGTCTTACCGGAGGATTCCGGCCCGTAGATCTCGATGATTCTGCCGCGGGGGAGGCCGCCGATGCCGGTCGCCGCGTCCAGGGAGATCGACCCGGTGGAGATCGCCGCCACGTTCATTGCCGCGGATTCGCCCAGGCGCATGATCGTGCCCGTGCCGAACCGCTTTTCCAGCTGCGCGATCGCGGTGGAAAGGGCTTTTTCTTTCGTCATTTCCTTCTCGGACTCCGCCCCTGCGGGTTTTTTCTTGCTGACTGCCATAGTTCTGTTTCCTTTCGTTTTGCGTATTCGTTGACGTTACGTTATAATTTTACTATATTGTCCTCCGAAAATCAATGATAAACATTGCGTCGGAGAGAAAAAGAGGCTTAGAACAAATGTTCTAATGTCGATTATATCACATTTTCCGCAAAATGCAATAGATTTTTTCCGATTTTCTGAAATTTTATTTCCGGGTCCCGGTTCGCGCCCGGACGCCGTTCGTTTCTATCGGAGATCTATTTGACTTTCCCGTGAAAACAATGTAAAATGAATTCGGAATGCGTCGGATCCCGGCACGGACCGACGGAAAAATCGAAAACGGACGGGGAGAGCGGACATGGCGGAAAAAGAATTTGAATTTCAGGTAAAAACAAAGGGCGGCGCGAGCCCAAAGGGCAAGCCGAGGGTATATTTTACCTGCCATCCGGAGGATTTCGGCAGGTCGTTTGAAAAAATCTGCGAGGATATTTTCCTGACCCACGACTGCGCGGTCTATTACACGCAGGACATGACGGCGCGGATCCCGGAAGAGAATCGCGAGACCGACCTCGGGCGCATGAACCTGTTCGTGATCCCGGTCTCGTTCCGGCTGCTCACGCAGCCCAACCGCGCGATGGAGTCGGATTTCCGTTTTGCGCAGGAGAAGCACATCCCCGTTCTGCCGATCCTGCTCGAGAGCGGAATCGACGAATTCTACGCCCGGCCGGATAAGTTCGGCGCGCTGCAGTATCTCGATCCCTATACGCATGACGCGACCGCGATCAGCTACGCGGAGAAACTGAAGAAGTATCTCGAAGCCGTGCTGATCAGCGACGAGACCGCGAATCGCGTGCGCGACGCCTTCGACGCGTATATTTTCCTGAGTTACCGCAAAAAGGACCGTCGGCTCGCGAACGAGCTGATGCGCCTGATCCACGGCAAAAAGGAGCTGCGCGATATCGCGGTCTGGTACGACGAATTTCTTACGCCGGGGGAGAGCTTCAAGGAGAATATCGACCGGATGCTGCGCGACAGCAGACTGTTTGCGCTGCTGGTCACGCCGAACCTGCTGGAGGAACCGGGCGGAAAGCCCAATTTCGTCATGGGGACGGAATATCCCGCCGCACGGGACGCGGGAATGGATATCCTCCCTGCCGAAATGGAAGAAACGGACAAAGAAAAACTGGCGGTAAAATTTACCGGTCTTCCGGCGTGCGTTGACGCGCAGGACGAAGCGTTCCTTCAAGTTATGCTTGACGCACTGAGCGAATATGCGAAGAGAGAGAACGACGACGATCCGGCGCACAATTATCTGATCGGCCTTGCATATCTTGACGGGATCGACGTGGAGACGGACAGGGAAAGAGGGCTGGAGCTGATTGCCGACGCCGCGGAAGCGGGATTGCCCGAGGCGATGGAGAAGCTTTATCGGATGTATGACGAAGGCGCTGGCGTGACGCTTGATTACCGCAAAGCGTGTTATTGGGCGGAAAAGCTTGCGGACAGGGATCGCATGCTGTACGGCGAAGAGCATGCGGAAACGCTGACGGCGCTGAATAATCTGGCGAGTAC
>CACYHJ010000157.1 GCA_902774165.1 Oscillospiraceae bacterium | reverse complement strand
CTGTTTTTGCTTCTGCTCTCGGTCAGTCTGCTGACCGGTCTGTTTGCCGTCGCTGCGGGCGCGGTAAACGGCGCGCCGGTCCTGTTTGACAAAGAGAACGGTACGACCCTCGCAATCCTTCTGACGGAAACGCCCTCCGAGTCGGAGCAGGCCGCCGCCGGGACGCTGCAGTCTTATCTTGAGCAGATCACCGGGAAAAAACCGGAGATCATCACCGCGCTTCCCGATGAAACCGCCGGCGGGGTCATTTCCCTCTCGCAGCCGGAGCGGCTTGCTGATCAGCCGAAGGGCAGCTATGCGCTGCGGTTCGGAGCAGATGAAACGCAGGCGCCGACCGACGATCCCGTTTTCTATATCGAAGCCGCCGACGCAAGAGGGCTTTTCAACGGCGTATACGGTTTTCTGCGCCGGATCTGCGGCGTGGAGATCTATTCCACGAACGTGAGAAAGGTCCCGGCTGCCGACAAGATCGCGCCGGAGATCCCCTATTATTACAGTTACACCCCGTCGCTGGAATACGCCGACACCGACTGGATCAGCCCCCACGATCTTGAATTCGCGCTGGCCAACGGCCTGAACGGCCTCTACAGTCCCATCGAAGCGGTCCACGGCGGCAAGGTCAACTACATCGGGTTCGCCCATACGCTCACCGGCGGTATCGTTCCGGAGGATCAGTTCTTGGAGACCCATCCCGAGTATTTCGCTCTGCAGGAGGACGGCACCCGTCAGCCCACGCAGCTCTGCCTTTCCAATCCCGAAGTAGTTGAGCAGGCGAAAAAGGACGTTCGCGCCTTTCTCGAGACATCGTATAACCCGGATGCGGCGCTGAATATCATCTCCGTAACGCAGGACGACAATCAGAGTTACTGCACCTGTGAGAACTGTACCGCGATCGCGGAGCAGTACGGCGGCCAGTCGGGGCTGATGATCTGGTTCGTCAACCAGATCGCCGAGGACGTCGAGCCGGATTATCCCGATCTGGTGGTAGACACCTTCGCCTATCACTACACCCGTCAGCCCCCGGTGGGCATCACCCCCCGGGACAACGTATGCGTGCGGTTGTGCTCCATCGAGTGCTGCTTCGCCCACGCAATCAATGACCCCGCCTGCGATGTCAACGTAAAATTCATGAGTGATCTGGAGGGCTGGAGCAAAATCTGCAAGCGGCTGTACGTATGGGACTATGTGACCAATTTTATCCAGACGCTGTGCGTCTTCCCCAATTTCAACGTGCTGCGCAGCAATCTCGAGACCTTCCGTTCCCACAACGTGGTTGGCGTCTATGAGGAGGGCGCCTATTACGCCGATCCCGTCGGCGTGGAGTTTTACGACCTGCGCGCCTATCTTCTCTCCGTCTTCATGCGGGACGAGATGACCGAAGATGAGGCGCAGGCGGCCCGTCTGGGCTTCCTGGAGGCCTATTACGGCGGCCAGCAGAGCGCTGCCGCTGTCAATGAGATCATTGATATTTTCTGCGCTCACGCCGGCAACGAGCAGGGCCATCTGTTCGTTTACAGCGCGCCGAAGTTCGTCATGTCCGGGTTCACGGAGGAGGAGATCCTCCGGGTCAACGAGCTGTGGCAGATCGCCCTGTCCGCCGCAAAGGAAAACGGGGACGACGACGCCGTGACCCGCATCGAAAACGCCCGCCTTGCCTGGCGGTATTATGAGGCCAGCCTCAGAGTGGGAGAATACAAGGAGAACATTCCGGGGATCGCGAACGTGGGCGAAGTTAAAAAACTGATCGGCGACCTGAAGGCGGCGGGCGTCACCCGCTACAACGAAGGATTGACGCTGGATCAACTGCATATGTCTCCGTTTATGTCCCCCGGGGACTGGGATCTGCAGGATAAGAACGTGATCATTCCGGCTGTCCTCTGCGCCGCGGTCGCCGTGCTGCTGGGACTTGCCGCCGTCGTTATCGCGTTCCTGAAAAAACACAGGCTCTGCGCGCTGCTTCTGCTGGTGCTGTCCGTCGCCGCCGCGCCGCTGGGGGCCGCAGCCAGCGAGCTGTTCATCCGGTGGAACAATCTGCCCCTTTACGGGGTCGTCGACGCGCTGATGCTGCTGTGCGTCGCCGGATTCTGTATGATCGCCGTCTGGGCAAAGAACGGCTGCCGGTTCCCCAAGGGAAAAAAGGCTGTGCTGACGGTGATCCTGAGCCTGTTTATTGCGGCTGCGCCGTATGAGATCGTTGTGCTTGTCGTGAACACGCTGATCTATCACGGTCAGAAGCCGTTGTTCTCCATCACCCTTTCCGCATTCGTCCAGATCGCTGTCGTTGCCGTAAGCGCCCTGCTGACGATCGTTGCCCTTGCGGGAAAGAAGAAAAAGACAGACGAAAAACAATGATCGATCCCCCGCTTTCCCTCGTCCGATCCATACGGCAGGTCGTTCGGCGCGGGAAAACACAGACAGCGAGGACGTTTCAAAGATCAAGCAAGACGCGCATTCGTATTTGTGCGGTGTTGCCCTAAATACTTTTTCAGAAAAAATGCAGCAGGATGGGACCATTGCATATGACGGAAAAAACAGAAACTTTGATTGTTGATACCGAAGAAACCACGGAATTATCCGCCTTTATTTTCGGTCACAATCTGGAACACACCAGGGCGGCGGTCAACGGCGGATTGTCGGCGCAGATGCTGCGCAACCGCAAGTTTTGCGGAAAGCCTTCCCCCTGCGGGATCGCCGCAGCATGGGAAGGGATCGGCGAAAAGGCGTTTTTCCGCCCCGGCGACGAAAACCCCGACCGCGGCGAACGATACACCCGGCATATCGGCTGTGAAAGAATGCACAGGATCAACGAGTTGACGAGCATGGTCGCTCAGAATCTTCACGGCGGCGTGTGCGGCCTGCGGCAAACAGGTCTGCGGATCGAGCGCGGCAGAGCATACGAGCTTCGTATCGTCGCGAGATCGTTCCTTCCGGTCCGCCTGACCGCAGCCCTGACGGACAGGGACGGCGGGACAGTCTATGCGGAAGAATCGTTCGAGCTGATTCCCGGCGACTGGCGGGTGCTGAACGCCGTGCTGACGCCTTCCGCGACCCATGACGAAGCCGGGATCCGTTTTACGTTTACCGAAAAAACGCGCGTTTTGTTCGGCGCTGTTTCACTGATGCCTGCCGATCATTTCCACGGCATGAGAAGGGACGTCGTGGATTGTCTCAGGCAGATTGCGCCTGCCGTGATCCGCTGGCCCGGCGGCAATTTTTCCGGTGAATACAGATGGATGGACGGACTTCTGCCGGTCGATATGCGCGGGCCGCTCCAAAGCTATATGGAAATCGAGAGCCAGCCTTATTCTTTCGGTTACGATTTCCATGAGATCGGCACGGACGATTTCATTGCCCTGTGCCGTGAAGTCGGCGCTCAGCCGTTCCTGACGATCAACCCCGTGTGGTGCTCGCCCGAGGAAAGCGCCCGGTGGGTGGAATACTGCAACGGATCCGCGGACACGGAATACGGCGCAAAGCGGGCGGAAAACGGCAGCAAAGAGCCTTATCGCGTCCGTTTCTGGTCGTTGGGAAACGAGATGGGCTACGGCCATATGGAGGGTCCGCGAACGCCCGGCGAATACGCTTCGCTCGCGCAAAAGCACGCGGACGCCATGCTTGAAGTCGATCCCGGCATCGAATTGTTCAGCTCGGGGCCCTATCCGAACGGTGACTGGGCAGAAAAATCAGCCGGCGCGCTGTTCCCGAAATCAAAATACGTCTCCCTGCATCACTATTCAAACGCCCTTCTGAATTATACGGAGGACGGCATGGAAGAGACGTATTACGCGGTCGTCAACTCCGCGCGCGAGCACGCGGAAAAAATCGTCCGGATGAGGGAATGCCTCGACCGGTTTTCTCCGGGAAGCCTCATCTCTTTTGACGAATGGAATTTCTGGTATGCGTGGTACCGTCCCTCCTGTGTCGCCGAAGGCGTTTTTACCGCCAAAATGCTGAACATGCTGATCAATTATTCCGATCGGTACAAAATGCCGTTCGGCGCGTTTTTTCAGCCCGTGAACGAAGGCGCGATCGAAGTCACGCCCGCTGGCGCGCGGCTGACTGCCGACGGGCAGATGTTCGCGGCCGCAAAGGGGCATCACGGCGGCAGAAGGTGCCGGATTGACGGCACGGACGAGTTTACCGCCGCCGCGACGGTGAAAAACGGCGCTGTTTTCGTTACGGTCGTCAACGACAGCTTCGACCGCGAACGGCAGTTCGTGCTTTCGGGCCTGTCGGGTAAAGCGGAGGGCGTCGTGTATACCTCGCAGGACGTGTCGCCGCACACATATTTTGAAGAAAAACCGCTTGCGGTTCCGTCGGACGGAAACGGATATCCGATCTCGCTTCCGCCGCACAGCGTCGCCGCGGTGACGATTGTTCCGGGACGCATATGACCGGATTTGTAAATCCGAGCCCGGAGGAAACAAAAACAAAGGAAGCCCTGTCATCGCGCCGGGAGCATTCCCGTGCCTGATCCATCCGAATTTCGACCCCATGTGCCCGGCCGGCATAAAACCAAAGAAAAGGTGTTTCTCTATGAAGACGATGAAGAAAAAAATCATTTCTGTTCTGTTGATCCTCTCGCTGACGGCGGGCTGCATTCTCTGCTTCCCCTTGAGCGCAGGGGCGCTGTATTACAGCGAGGGACAGAAGGTTGCCCGCGTGATCACCGACGAGGGCGTCGTGCTGCTGAAAAACGACAACAATGCGCTGCCCGTAGCGGCCGGCGCGGGCGTGGCGCTGTTCGGCGACGCGCAGCGGATCGGCCCGAAGGACGAGGATTTCTGGAATAAAC
Organism: Oscillospiraceae bacterium; assembly: GCA_902774165.1. Lineage (GTDB taxonomy): Bacteria > Bacillota > Clostridia > Oscillospirales > Acutalibacteraceae > RGIG2774. The sequence goes on along the minus strand of CACYHJ010000157.1, from coordinate 3,633 downwards.
GGGGATACATCCCCTTCGGCTACGGTTCCCAAAGCCAGGTCGGCGACTTCGGGGGAAAAGAGATCGATCCTCTCGCCGCGCTGGAAATGGCCGAGAAGAACGGCGAGATCCGGCTGTATCATCCGATGAGCGATAAATTCACTTCGGCGCTCGCAGAGAACGAGACCTATATCCCCACCGACGACGAGGTGGCCGCGGCGGCAGCCGAAGCCGACACCGCGATCGCGTTCTTCAGCCGCTGGGGCGGCGAGGCCTTTGACGTGAACCGCGCCGACTGGTATCTCAGAGAGAACGAAAAAGCGCTTCTCCGGCAGCTTTCCGCGTCCTTTGACAAGGTGGTCGTCGTGCTCAATACCCCCTCGGTGATCGACACCTCCTGGGCAAAGGGCGGGATCGACGGCGTTCGCGTCGACGCGGTGCTGTATGTCGGTTATACCGGCGTGCAGGGCGGCATCGGTATTGCGGACGTGCTGCTGGGACGGGTGAATCCCTCCGGTAAGACCCACGATACCTGGGCGAAGGACCTGACCGATTATCCTTCGACCGAGGGGTGGGCGCAGCAGCATCAGGCCTATACCGAGGATATTTTCGTCGGGTACCGCTGGTTCGAGACCTTCGACCCCGAATATGAAAAGGTAAATTATGAGTTCGGTTACGGGCTTTCCTACACCTCTTTTGATATCGAGACAAAGAACTTTGCCTTTGACGGCGAGACCGTTACCGTCGACGCCGTCGTGACCAATACCGGCACTGTTCCCGGCAAAGAGGTCACGCAGATGTATGTGTCCGCGCCGCAGGGCGTTCTCGGAAAAGCGGCGAAGGCGCTTTGCGATTACGCGAAGACGAAGATCCTCGCTCCCGGCGAATCCCAGACGCTGACTCTTTCTGCGAAGCTGTCGGATCTCGCCTCCTTTGACGATCTGGGCAAAACCGGAAACAAATCCTGCTATGTGCTGGAGGCCGGCGATTACAAATTTCTTGTGGGCAATTCTGTCCGCAATACATCTGAGGCGGGCGTTGCGGCGTTGGATCGGCTGACCGTCACGCAGCAGCTGTCCTCCCTCTGCCCGACCAATCTTGAAAAACGCCTGCTGGCCGACGGAAGCTTCGAGACGCTCCCCGTTCGGGAACAGGCGCAGAATTACGTGCACACCGAGACCCCGAAAGAAAACGTCGAAAAGAGCAAAGTTCTTGTGGGACACCGGCTTTCCGAGGTCGTGTTCGGCACGATGACGATGGACGATTATCTCGACCAGTGGAGCGATAAGGAGCTTGCCACATTCTTTGTATCCTACGAGCAGAATCAGGTGGGCTGCAGCGACGAACTCTGCGTAAAATACGGCCTGAACCGGTTTTCTCAGGGTGACGGCGGCTGCGGGTTGTGCTTTATGGGAACTCACCTGGAACGACGATCTTATCAACGCGTTCGGTCTTCTTCTGGGCGCGGAGCTTTATAAAAACAACGTCGGGATGTGGCTCGGACCTCCCGTCAACATGCGCCGCAACCCCCTCGCAGGCAGAAACCTTGAGTATTATTCGGAGGATCCCTATGCTACGGGCAGGATCGCGACGATCATCATCAAAAATGTGCAGAGAAACGGCGTCGCCGTCTGCATCAAGCATATGATCTGCAATGAAAAGGAAGGCGGCAAGCACTGGAGCGATTCGCAGGTCTCCGAGCGCGCGCTGCGCGAGATCTATCTCAAGCCCTTTGAAATGGGCATCAGAGAGGGTCACGCCGAAGGCATCATGACCTCTTACAACGTGATGAACGGCCTGCCCACCTCCGAAAACGCCGATCTGCTGCGCGGCATCGTGCGCGGCGAATGGGGCTACGAGGGCTTCATCACCACCGACTGGGGCAACGGCAAGAACCATGTCCGGGAGATCAACGCCTCCAACAACGTTCATACGCCTTACGACCATTGCGATATCAATATGGTCTATGACGCGATCGACAGCGGCGAGATCACCCGCGCGACGCTGGAGGAGGGCGTGAAGCAGATCCTCTGGACGCTGGTGCGCACGCCCCGTTATTACAGGGCGAACTCCTGCACGCTGCCCCATCATTACGATGAATACGGCCGCTGCGAGGTCTGTCACGCCCCCGATCCGATGATCCGGATCAATCTTTCGAAGAACCTGGCAAAGCTGGTCCCCGAGGCGAATATCAACACAAAGCTGCCCGTCCGCTTCGACTATCCCAGCGCGACGGATTTCATCGGCAGGAATACCGAGAGCTTCTGCGCGAATATCATGGCGTTCTTCAAATTCCTGTTCAACTGCGTCACGCAGATCATCGGCCTGCTGAAATAAACCTCGTTGCAGTTTTTTCAGTTCCCTGATCGGAGGAAACGATATGTTAACAAGAGTCATCGCTTTTATTGTCAGCACCTGCCTGACGATCGCCTTCACGCTGAACCGGTGGAGCACCGGGGAAAATAACCCGAATCATGAAATCACGATCACGCCGAACCGTTTTGCTCTGGAGAACGAGTTTATCTCCATGAAGCGGGAAAAAACGCCGCTGCCCACCTTCAAAAAGGAGCGGGCGAACCTGCCCAGACCCGTATGGGAGGGCCACGACGACGCGGTGGACTGCTACTACAAGGCGTGGGAGCTGGCGTTCAGGAACCTAAAAAAGCCCTCGATGTTTTCCGGGTACGTGTCGAATTATATTGACACCGCCTTTGACGGCAATCTGTTTATGTGGGATTCGGTGTTTATCCTCATGTTCGGCCGGTACGGCGCCCGGTCCTTCAACTTCCAGGGCACGCTGGACAATTTCTATTCCCATCAATTTAAAGACGGGTATATCTGCCGGGATATGGAGCAGGACACCTGCAAGGAGCGGTTCACCCGCTTCGATCCCGCCGCGACCGGGCCGGATATCATGGCGTGGAGCGAGTGGGAATACTATAAAAACTTCGGCGATGCCGAGCGTCTTGCAAAGGTTTTCCCCTGCCTGATGGCGTATCATGAGTGGATGCGGGAATTCCACACCTGGCAGGACGGCACCTACTGGTCCAGCGGCCTGGGCTGCGGCATGGACAACCTGCCCCGCCAGCAGCCCGGTTACAACGTCGCGGCGTCCCACGGGCATATGGTGTGGATCGACGCCTGTCTGCAGGAGCTGATGAACTGCCGGATCCTGACCGAAATGGCAGGGGTCCTGGGCAGAGAGGCGGACGTCCAAAGCCTTGTCGAGGAGCGCGAGCAGCTTTCCGCCGTTGTGAACGAAAAGCTCTGGGACGATTCCGACGCGTTCTATTACGACCTCTGGCGCAACGGCGAGCTCAATCACGTCAAGCATCTGGGCGCGTACTGGGCGCTGCTTGCCGAGGCGGTCCCCGAGGAGAACGCCGACCGGTTCATCGCCCATCTGACGAATGAAAACGAGTTCGGCACCCCCTTCATGCTGCCGGCGCTCTCCGCCGACCATCCCTCCTTCGATCCGAACGGCGGCTACTGGTGCGGCGGCGTATGGGCGCCCACCAGCTACATGGTCCTCCGAGGACTCGACACCTACGGCAGATACGATCTTTCCCATAAGATCGGCATGAACTATCTTGAAAACGTTGTTTCCGTTTTCAACAATACCGGCACGGTCTTCGAAAACTACGCGCCCACCTT
>CACYHJ010000156.1 GCA_902774165.1 Oscillospiraceae bacterium | reverse complement strand
CGTCGCTGTTGGTCTGGACCGTATAGTTGCCCGGCGTCATATCGGCGTAGGGCAGGGACGTCGCCGGCGCAGTCGTCTGGGCGTCGGTCTGGCCGGGAAGCGTGGTCTGACCGGGAAGCGTGGTCTGGGACGCGGGATCGACGACGGACGCGCCGGGCGCGGTGGACTGCGCTTCATCGGTAACGGCGGGGGACTCGGCAGGCGTGTTGCCGCTGTTCTTTTTGTTGGAGCTCATGACGGAAATCAGAATGATCACAAGAATCACGATGATAACGCCCATGGCGATGAGCATGCAGAACATGATCTTCCCGCTCTTCGACGCGGGAGCGGCTTTCTCATCGTCATATTCTTCCTCGTCGTCGTATTCCTCTTCGGGCTCGACGTACTGATCGTCGTAGACCTCTTCTTCCTCCTGTTTTCTACGGGCGGAGGACGCGGCGCGGACCGCGGCGCCGTTGGCGCTTCTTCTACGGAAGGGGACCTCCTGCTCGAGGGCGGTGCTTTCCCCGCAGACGGGGCAGAATTCCGCATTGTCTGAAATGATGTTGCCGCAGCTCGGACACTTCATAATAATCTCTCTTTTCCTTTGTTAATTTATCGTTTGCGGCAGCCCGGAGACAGGCCGCTGCTTGTGTAGATTATATTCCAAAATCCACATACTGTCAACAATTTTTATAAATTGTCAGGAAGAAATAATTTTTTATTTATAATTGCGGATCAGCGAAACGACTTTTCCGATGACGGCGACCTCTTCGGCGACGATCGGCTCGAACGCGTCGTTTTCCGGCTGCAGACGGTAATGGCCGTCCTCTTTGTAAAAACGCTTGACCGTCGCCTCGTCGTCAATCATCGCAACGACGATCTCGCCGTTGTCCGCATAGGGTGTTTTTTCGACGATCACGATATCCCGGTCGAGAATCCCGGCGTTGATCATGCTCTCGCCCTTGACGCGCAGCGCGAAGAGGCTCCCCACGTCGGCGGCCGTGCCGTAATAGGGAACGTAATCCTCGATCATCTCCACGGCGGTGATCGGCATTCCTGCGGTCACGGTGCCCACCAACGGGACCGTCGGCGCCGCCGTCGGCCGGTTTTTCAGGCGGATATGGCGTTTGTGCATGGGATTGCGTTCGATATAGCCGGCTTCCTCCAGCGCGATCAGGTTCGACTGTACCGACGAGGTGGATTTCAGCCCCACCTCGGCGCCGATCTCCCGGATCGATGGGGGTACGCCGTCCGCCTCCAGGGCTTTGACAAGGTATTCGTAGACCCGCCGCTGGGTATTGTTCAATTCTTTCATACAAGAGCCCCCGCTTTTTAAACAGGATATAATTTTACAAAATTATGTTATCATATCCCGGCACGGAATTCAAACATTTGTTCTAAATGTTCACAATTTGTTTACATATAACACTGCCGCCGCCGCGCGCAAATCACAGGATCCGCACGTCCTCCGGGGAGACGATCCGGGCGGCGATCCGCAGGATCTCACGGGCGTCGGAGGAGGAAACCTTCCCGTCGCAATCAAGGTCCGCCCGCGCCGCGTCGTAGGGGTCGGCAAGCGTTTCCAGCCGCGCGGCGGACCGGAGCGCCCGGCGCGCGTCGGCGGAATTGACCTTTCCGCTGCCGTCGGCGTCGCCGCGGGAAACGATCGCCGCCGCATCGGATACGCCGCCTCCGGCGGTTCTCAGACGGACCGTCAGAAGCTCCGCCGGCGTATCGGCCGCCGCCGGTTCGCCGTTGTCGGCGCGGGAGAAAACCACGTCCTGGCCGGCGAAGATCCCGGCGGACAGCGTCCCGGCGGTTGCGCCGGACGGGACGGCGACGGTGCCGAACGCCGCGTTCTTTCCGTTGAGCCGGTCCGCCCCGGCGACGGTGATCCGCAGCGTTTTTTTATCGCGGGTGCCGTCGCCGCCGACGGCTTCCAGCGTCAGCGTATGGGTCCCGGCGGATTTCGGCGTCCAGAGAACCACGCCGTCCGCGCCGGCCTTTGCGGGGGACCCGTCCGTCGCGTCCGTCACGGTATACCGGTAAACCGGCGACGCGTTCAGAGACCCGCCGTCACAGAGGATCCGGAGCCGGATCGTACAGCCCGCAGCAGGGACGGCGGCGTCGGCGCGGACCTCCCGGATTTTCGTCGGCGGGACCGTCGGCGCCGGCGGCACCGTGGTCGGCGGGACCGTGGTGGGAGGGACCGTGGTGAGCGGGACCGATCCGCCGTCTGTGCGGGCGAACGCCCGGAAATCGTTGATATAGGTCTGCCGTTCCCCGTTGCCGTAATACTTCGGCGAAACGCTGTCCGGCATGCCGAAGAACAGATAGACGTGAGAGCCGCGTTTCGTCTGATTCTTGTAATCCACCTCCGGGTCGAAGGTATAGAGCCTGCCGTTCAGCCGGACCACCGTCCACATATGCTTATCGCCGTTGATCGTGCCGGCGACGTGATAAGCCTCCAGTCCGATGGCTCTGAGCATCAGAGTATAAGCGGCGGAGTAATGGTCGCAGACGCCGACGTGAAATTTCAGGATATACGCCGCGCAGCAGACCGTCCAGGCGTCGGTGCGGGATTTGTAAACCCCGTAATACAGCCAGGAATGGTAATAATCCGGACGCTTGTAAGTATACTCCCGGATGCAGTAATCATACAGTGAAAGCACTTTCTGATAAGTCGTCATGCTGCGGTTTGTCTGGGAGGACAGCACCGCCGCCACCATCCCGTCCACCTCCGCGTCGCCGCAGGTCATCGGCGAAAGCGGCGCCGCGTCCAGAAGCGCCTCCACGTCCGCCGGGCGCGCCCATACGGCGGGAAGCGCGCAGCCGAAAAACACCGCCGCGCAGATCAGCAGCGCGCATATTCTTTCTGTCAGCCGGCTTGTCCGCATCGAAACAACGCCCCTTTCGTTTTTCCCGATACTATATTATAATCCGAAAAAAACGCAAATGCAACGGAAAACGGTCGAAAACTTTCGGGGAAACAGACGAAACGCGCACCGGATCTTTTTTTTCGTCCCGGCAGCGGAACGGATCAAAAAATTCACAAAAAAACCCGAAAAAACAGAAAAATACTTATTGAAAAGCTCTATCGTTTATGATAAAATAAATCTGTTATTCAATCGTAAAGTTAGTTTAGGAGGAATTTTTATGAAAGCCTATCAGGCACAGGACATCAGAAACGTCGCTCTCGCCGGCCACGGCGGCAGAGGCAAGACCACCCTTGCGGAGGCCATGCTTTTCACCGCGGGCGCGATCGACCGTATGGGCAGCGTTGCCGACGGCAACACCGCAATGGACTTCGATCCCGAAGAGAAAAAGAGGCACATCTCCGTTTCTTCGGCAACGGCGAGCCTTGAGTGGCGCGACGTTAAAATAAATCTTCTGGACACTCCCGGGTTCTTTGATTTCGCCGGCGGCCTTTCCGAAGGCGTCAGAGCAGCCGACTGCGTGATCACCGTTCTGGCGGCCGGCTCCGACCTCGACGTGGGCGCGGAAAAAGCGGTCAAGGCGGCGGATTCCCGCAAGCTCCCGAAGATCTTCGCCATCACCAAGTGCGATGCGGAAAACACCGATTTCTACAAGACCCTTGACGCTGTCAAGGAGAAGTACGGCGCGGCGGTCTGCCCGGTGGTGGTTCCCCACTACGAGGGCGGCAAGGTCGTCAGCTACGTCAACTTCCTGCAGGGCAAGGCGTTCAAATACAACAAGGGCAAGGCCGAAGAGATCGACATGCCCGCCGACGACGTGATCGAAGGCTTCCACGAAGCGTTCACCGAGGCCGTCGCCTCCGCCGACGACGAGCTGATGGAGCGTTATTTCGAGGATCTGGGCGAATCCTTCACCCATGACGAGATCGTCAAGGCGCTGAACAACGGCGTGAAGAACGGCGATATCATCCCCGTATACGCCTGCTCCGCGGTAACCCTTGAAGGCGTGGATTTCCTTCTGAACGCGATCCGCAAGTACGCTCCCTCCCCCGCCGAGGTCCCCGAGACCGCGAAGGACGAGGGCGGCAACGACGTGGCAATGAAGTGCGATCCCGCGGCGGAAGTCGCAGCCATCTGCTTCAAGACCGTCGCCGACCCGTTCGTGGGTAAAATGTCCTTCTTCAAGGTGGCCGACGGCACCATCCGGACCGACGGCAGCTTTGTCAACTCCAGAACCGGCGAGGCAGTCCGCCTGGGCAAGCTCGTGGTTCTCAAGAGCGGCAAGACCGAGGATATCCCCGAGATCACTGCGGGCGACATCGGCGTGATCACCAAGCTGGAAGGCTTCAAGACCGGCGACACCCTGTGCTCCGCGAAGAGAGTCGTCAGCCTCGCTCCGGTCGACTTCCCGAACCCCTGCCTTTCCATGGCGGTCAAGGTCCGCAAGAAGGGCGAGGAAGAGAAGGTTTCCGCCGGTCTCAAAAAGCTCTCGCACGAAGATCCCAGTATGCACAGCTATATTGCCGACGAAACCAGAGAGCAGATCATCTCCGGTCTCGGCGAGCAGCATCTGGACGTGATCGTTTCCAAGCTCAAATCCAAGTTCGGCGTTGAGGTCGATCTGGAAGTTCCGCGCGTTCCTTACAGAGAGACCATCCGCAAGTCCGTCTCCAAGCAGGGCCGTCACAAGAAACAGTCCGGCGGCCACGGCCAGTTCGGCGACGTGTTCATCCGCTTCGAGCCCATCGAGGGCGACGATTTCGTCTTCGCAGAGGAAGTTGTCGGCGGCGCGGTACCGAAGAACTTCTTCCCCGCCGTTGAAAAGGGCCTGAAGGACTGCATCGCCAGAGGCATTATCGCCGGCTACCCGATGGTCGGCATCAAGGCCACGCTTTACGACGGCTCCTACCACCCGGTCGACTCCTCCGAAATGGCGTTCAAGACCGCCGCGCAGCTGGCGTTCAAGGCCGCGATCCCCGAGGCGCAGCCCACCATTCTTGAGCCTTACGGCACCCTTGAGGCCTATATGCCCTCCGACAATCTGGGCGATATCATGTCCGACGTTTCCAAGCGCCGCGGCAGAGTGCTGGGCATGGAGCCCGCCGAGGACGGCATGCAGAAGCTGGTCGCCGAGGTCCCCATGGGTGAAATGGGCGACTTCTCCACCGTGCTGCGTTCCGTCACCGCCGGCAGAGGCTTCTACAACTTCGAGTTCGTCCGCTATGAGGACGCGCCGAAGGACGTTGCCGACAAGGTCATCGAAGAGTCCAAGAAGGACGAGGAAGAATAATTTTTTCGGTATCCGTACCCAATTTTAAAGAATGCCGCCGCGGGAAACCGCGGCGGCTGTTTTGATTGAGACTCAGATTCATTTCCGGGATGAAAAGGCGGAGATGTGTTTCACTTAAATACTGATTTTTCTTCCTCAAACAGGTGCGGCGCCGGGACCGGCGCCGCTCTGTTTGTTTCTTTTATTCATAAAGCTTGTTCAGGTCGTGCTTGCCCTTGTGATGATAGGGATAGATCCTCAGCAGGATATAACCGATCACGGCGCCGATGGTATTGTTGATGGTATCCGCCATCGTATCCATAAGCGCGAAGCGCATCCGATACTCCTCCGAGCCGGCAGGATAGCCGGGATCGATCAGCACGTGGTAGCCGCCCTCCCAGTCCTGAATGGCGTAATTCCAGTGCTGACTGTCACCGTGAGCGATCTGGTCATAGGAAAACTCAAACAACTCCCACAGAACGCCGAACATGAAGCAGAATCCGAGAGAAGCGATCAGGATGATCGGCAGGTTGACCTTGCATTTGTCGCGTTTCTGGATCGCGCACATGAATTCGTACCCCGCGTAAACGCCGATCACCGCGCCCAGGGTGTGCAGCATCGAATCCCACCACCAGAGGGTGTAATACATATTGAGATAAGCGCCGCAGAACGCGGTGGCAAAAATGAAAGGCGCGGAAACATTCTGGACGTAGGCCGGGATCTGACGCAAAAACGATTTTTCCGGGAACAGCATGAAGATCTCCCACAGGAACATGGCGGCGGTGTTCGCGCCCATCTGCAGAAGGTTCTGCCCGAAGGGGATCTCTCGCGAGACCTGCAGCCATGACGGCATTTTATCCTGGAACAGAGGCAGGAACGCGCCGAAAATCATCATCGCGCGGAAAATCCACCAGAAAGCGATCTCCCATTTTTTCGCGCCGGTAAAAATTCGTTTAAAATAGTTTCGCACTTGAATAACTCCTGTTCTATGTCGATATTTGTCCTATTTTATCATATCTCAGACATTCGTGCAATAGGGAATTCTTAAAAGTCGGTAAATTCTGATTTAGCGGAGCTAAATCAGAATTTACAGTCATTAGGCAATAGGCATTAGAATTTGTAAAATTTACCCTCAGCGTTTTATCGTAAAGAAAG
>CACYHJ010000155.1 GCA_902774165.1 Oscillospiraceae bacterium | reverse complement strand
CGCGCCTCGTTCCGGACGCCGCCCGCGCCGCGGCGGCAAACCGCAGCATAAAGGCGCGTTCCTCCCGGTTGCCCGCCGTGGCAAGCAGCGAATCCGCCACCACCCGCGCAACGCCGCGGGTCATATATCGTTGAATGTCCATCCCGGCAACTCCCTTCCCGACTCAGAATAATAGGTTGTGTAAAATTATATTGAATAAAATCTATTTCCGCTCTATTAAATCATAAGTCCGCGCCGAAATCAATAGTTTTTTATATAATCCCTTATCCCTTTTTCCTCCGCTTCCCGGCCCGCTCGATCGCTTTTTTCTTTGCCTTTTCCACGCTCCTGCGGTCCTTCTCCGCGTTTTTGATTTTTTCCGCGGTGGATTTGCTGCGTTTGGTCTGCCCGATCAGCTCCGAGACAGTGACTCCGTAGATCTCCGAGAGCTGATACAGGGTGTAGACGTCCGGCGTTCCCTCGCCCCGCTCCCATTTGGAAACGGATTTGTCGGAATACCCGATGGCCTCCGCCAGCTCTGCCTGGGTGAAACCGTGCAGTTTCCGGTATAAAATCAGGTTTTTTGCGATCATTTTGTCAAGTCTTTTTTCTGCCATGATGATTCCTCCCGGGGATGATAATTTGATTCTACTATGAGTAGAGTCGTTTGTCAATAGCATCTCTACTTATCGTAGAGTCGATTCTACCGATAGGGGCTTTTCTGCCGGATCGGAGCCGTTTATACTGTGGAACACGGCGGGCGGAGAACGGTTCGCCGTGAGAGGAAAAAACGGGCGTCCGGGATCGGACGCGCCGGTCGTATATAATTATAATACGGAAAGGATTGCGCGATGAATCGGGACAATACGCACAGAAAACGGAAAGGGGGAGCGGCGGGATGACGCGCACAAAGCTTGCGGACCGGCGGCTGCCGGATTACACCCGCGGGGAAGAGATCTTCAATATGGTCACCCACATCGTGGGCGGCGGGTTCGGCTGCGCCGCGCTGGCGCTCTGCGTCTCCTTTGCCGCCGTAAACCGCAACTTCTGGGGGCTGGCGGGCGGCATCATCTACGGGCTGATGATGGTTTTCCTTTACACGATCTCCAGCGTGTACCACGGCCTTCGGCCCGAACGGGCGAAAAAGGTGCTGCAGGTGCTGGACCACTGCACGATCTACGCGCTGATCGCCGGCACCTACGCCCCGATCCTGATGACGGGGCTGCGGGAGAGCTATCCCGTGCTGACCCTTGTGATCACCGCGCTTGTGATCGTCGGCTCCGCGGTGGGGGTCGTGTTCACCGCCATTGACTTCCGGCGCTACGCGGTGCTCGCCTACGGCGGGTATTTCGTAGTGGGCTGGTCGGCGATCTTTGTTGTGAAACCGCTGATCGACGCCTTCGGCATGGCGTTTTTTCTTTGGATCCTCGCGGGCGGCGCGGTCTATACGCTCGGAATGATCTTCTTCGCCCTGGGGATGAAGAAACGCTATTTCCACAGCATTTTCCACCTGTTTATTCTGGCGGGCAGCGCGCTGCAGTTCGTCGGGATCTTTATCTACTGTTTTCTGAAATGATTTCGGGCGGAACAAACGCCGGGGCGGCAGTGAACCGTCCCGGCGTTTTCTTTGAATGATGAGATGAAGCGTTCAGAATTCCACGTCGGCGTAGACCGGATAATGGTCCGAGGGCAGCTCGCCGTCGATCCTGTCGCGGATCACCCGGAATTCCTTCACCCGCACGTCGCCCCGGCAGAATACGTAGTCGATCACGGACCCCGGATATTCCGGGTCGTAGGCGTGGAAGGTGATGCCCTTGTCTGTGGCCTCAGCCGCGTCGCGGCAGTCGGCGAACCCGCCGTCCTTCACTGCTTTGCAGGGCTCGGAGTCCGGCGTGACGTTGAAGTCGCCGGTGAAGAACGCGGGGTTGCCGCCGGCGATCTCTCCGCCGCGCTGCGCCACCAGTTGCGCGCCCTTTTGCATGGCGATCCTGCCCACGTGGTCAAGATGGGTGTTGAGATGCACAAACTCCTTGCCGGTCTCTTTCTCCCGCAGCTTTGCCCAGGAGCAGATGCGCACGCAGGCGGCGTCCCAGCCGCGGCCGGGCTGCTCCGGCGTTTCCGAGAGCCAGAAGGAGCCGGAATCCAGCAGCTCGTATTTTTCTTTTTTGTAGAAAACCGCGGAAAATTCCCCGTCCTCCTTGCCGTCTTCCCTGCCCACGCCAACATAGTCGTAGGCGGGCAGGCAGGCCCTGAGCGCGTTCATCCAGCCGATGTGCGCCTCCTGAACGCCGAAGGTGTCCGGATCGGCGTTGTAGACGGTGCGGACCGCAAGGGGCGTTCTGCGCGGCCAGTCTTTGTTTCCGCGTCCGCCGCACAGCAGGTTGAAACTCATGATTCTCATAGCGTTATCCTCCGATCGTTATTCCCATCGGCGCGCCCCGGTTTTCGGCGGCGGCGCCGTTTTTTATTCTTTCCCGCCGGCGGTCTTCTCCTCCAGCCGCACAGTCAGCTCGCTGTCCACGAAAACGGTGTATTCCCTGTCTTCCGCTTCGCAGATCGGCGAACGGCTGCTGATCGTTACGGTCGTTTTCCCGGGCTTCAGCGCGAAAAAGGTGAACGTCACCCGATAGGCCGCGCCGTCCACCGCGTCGTGGTACGGCTTGTCGTACTGCTTCGTTTTGTCGCTCGTCACGATCGACGGGTCTTCGATCTTCACCGAATACACCGGCCCGCCGCCGTCGAAGGAGTCAAAGGTCAGCGTCGCGGCGTTCTCGTCGTCCGCCGGGATATACACCATGCTGCTGCGGGACTCGACGCGCAGACTCACGCCGCGGTCCGGCATGGGAAAGCTGAGAATATACCCGTTGCCCTCGCTGTAATCCGGCTCAAGCGGCGCGTCGTCGAGATAGAACGAATAATTCGTATCCAGCGCGACCGCGTCGAAGTAAAGCGTGACGGTTTCCCCCGCCCGGTAGGCGTTTTTCGCGCCCCGGAACGCGTTTTTCCGGCCGCCGTAGTCCACGCGGTGCTTTGCGCGCAGACCGGAAAACAGTGCCATATCGAACCCTCCGATCGGAATAATAAGACGGGAACCCTCCGGCCGCCGCCGGACAGCGCTTCCGCTGCCTGAGGTATAAATGAATTATATCACAGATTTTACGGAAAGACAAACCATTCCGCAAAACTTTTTTGAAATCTTTTTTCGACTGTGTTCCGGATGATTGACAAGCGCGGCGCAAAAAGATAGAATAGAGAAAAAAGGCTGCGGCGTCGAACCTGTCGGACGGCGGCCTGCGCGGAAGTCCGGAACGACGGGATGAATATGAAACCGGCTGCGGAAAGGCGGAACCGTTATGAATCTGATCAAATCAACCATCCACGTCGGGCTTGAAAGGCCCGTGAAGCTGCTGCACGTGACCGACTCGCACCTTCCCCTCACCGACGGGCGCGACGACGAGCGCAAGCAGGCGCTGGGCGCCCGGCGCAGCGAAAGCGTCGGCGGCGACGGCCGTCGGATCACGGAGTATCTCGACGAACAGATCGCATACGCCGAGCAGAACTGCGACCTGCTGGTCCACACCGGCGACCTGATCGACTTCCTCTCTGCGCCGAACGTGGAGAAGGCCCGCGAGGTCGTCAGGCATGAGAAGGTCTTTTTTATCGCCGGCAACCACGATTTCTCCCGTTACGTGGGCGAGGCGTGGGAGGACGCGGCTTACCGCATGAACAGCTATATGGAGATGGGCGGCGGCTTCGGCGTGCCGATGTTCTTCAATTCCCGCGTCGTGGGCGGGGTGAACGTGGTCGGCGTCGACAACGGCTACTACCGGTTTGAGGACTGGCAGATCTGGCGGCTGAAAAAGGAAATCGAAAAGGGCCTGCCGATCATTCTCGCCTTCCACGACCCGCTGTTTGAGCAGTCGCTTTACGACTACCACATGCAGAACGCGGGGAGCGAATGCACCTATCTTGTGGGCTGCGACGAGGAGCATCTGCTGCCTTACAGCGAGTTCCGGGCGGTCCAGCAGCGGCCGGACGAGGCTACGCTGCGCATGGTGGAGCTGATCCGGAGCGAGCCGTTGATCAAGGCGGTCCTGACGGGCCACCTGCATTTCAATTTTGAAAGCATGCTCACCGAAACGCTGCCCCAGTTCGTCACCGGCGCCGGCTATCAGGGCGACGCGAGAGAGCTGACGATCATATAAAACGCGCTCTGATTTCCGGAAGCTGACGCAGAATCGGAACGGATGTTACGATCAGACAAAACGGCGAACAGACAAAAAAATAAAAAATCCTGAAAGAAATCCTTTTTCTTGTACACTGAATGTGGTATTATTAAGAAAAACAAAAAAGGAGCCATTGAAATGCAAATTGACCAGGAAGCCATCAATGCGTTGAGCGAGAAGGAGAAGAAAAAAATTCTCCGGAAAGCATCTCTCGGTTTTCTCATCTTCGGGATTCTCCTCATAGCCGCCGGGATTGCTTTGATTATTCTGAAAAAACTGATCGTGCTGGCGATTATTCTGATTGTTCTCGGCGCTTTTTCTGCTTTTGTCTATTTTGCGCCGGCCAATGAAAAACAGCAGCAGCGCGCGTTCGCAAGTTATCTCAGCAAGGAAAAAGTGAAAGCGATGAAGGCGAGCGGCGAAAACGTTTCAAAAGACGATCTGGATCGCGTTCGGTTTGAAACAGATCCCGTCTTTTATGAAAACGTGCTCCGGAACGCGAAATCACAGGCGGACAGAGAGTACCAAAAGAATGTATCAAAGGCAGAATCACATCTTGAGACGCTGAAGACCCGAAGAGAAACGGAACTGGAACTTGCGAATGCGGATCGCTGGGATTCCGGGATCCACAAGAAATTTGCCGTCAATATGACGGAGGGAAAAATCAAGATCAATTATAACAAAGTCGGACTCTTTACGGATATTATCGGTTTTGATCTTCATCTTGAAACAATCAAAAAGACCGAGGGCAAATCAACCGGAAAAACGACCCCGCGCGCATCTCTCGGCGGAGCGGCCGTCGGCGCTGCGCTCGGGGGTGCAAAGGGCGCCGTCATCGGTGGGATCGGAATGGGAAAACGCTCCTACAAGGGCGTGCTTACGCTTACAACGACGACGATTTGTACGCACCTGGGCGTTTATATCAATCTTGCGGGGGATTTGCAGGAAATCGTTCTGCTTTCATCCAAAACAGAATGTGACAGCAAAGCTTATAAGAATGCGGCGGAAACAGCGTTGGCCATCATCAGTAAGCTTCAGTACGTTTGCAAGCTGCCGGTCCCCGATCACGTTCCCGCGCCGGAAACGAACGATACGATCATTGCGCTGGACGCTGAGATTGTCGACGCTGAAAAGAAACTCGCAGCCGCGAAAGAAGATAAACCGGTATACAGACTTCCCGAAAAATACGGCGGCGCCGAAATCTCTGCGCAGGAACTTGAAAAAGCAATGAATCACACCGCAGGAACGTAAGAGGGAAGCGGAATAACCGCTTCTTTACGCTCAGACTGATTAAATGCAAAGAAAAAACAACAGACGAATCTTCGGTCGGTTCGCCTGTTGTCTTTTTTACTCTTACTGCTTGATTTATGCGCCCGTTCGGACCGTACCGCTTCGGTCCTGCATCCCCGGCTACCGGTTTCCCGGTTCTCATTTGACGTAAAACGTCTGCTTCGGTCCCGTGTCGCGCATCAGCGTGGCGGGGTCCCTGAATTTTGTCAGGTATAAAAAGGTGTCGTAAAGGTCGCCGGAGCAGCCGCCTACGTGCAATGCGAGCATCAGCGCCGCGTCAAGCCTGTACCACGGGTCCGGCAGCAGCAGGGTCAGCAGGACGAAGACGAGATCGAACACGACGAAGGGCGCCAGCAGCGAGATCAGCGCCGTTTTCCGGTAGACGTAAACGTCCGGCACGCCGCAGTAAGCGGCGGTCAGCGAGACGCCGAAGGTCAGCCTGCGGCCGGTTAGCAGCTTGTATGCCGCGCCGTGGGTCAGCTCGTGCAGCACGAGGTAGAGAATCATCACCGCCAGCAGGATCCCCTCCCGCCGCAGGTCGTAATTCATCAGGTACCCCTTCGGGCGGATCAGCAGCCAGCAAAGAGCGAAGATCACGCCGCCCGCCGCGAGGCCGGCGACGTTCAGCAGGATCCCCGTTTTTTTATCTTTCGCGTCGATCGAATAGACCTCGCGGTATCCCTCCGGCAGTTCGGTGGTGTAGTTTTCGGATTGGTTCATGAAATATGCCTCCGTTGGTGGTAAATTCTGAATTAACGGCGGAGCCGTTAATTCAGAATTTACAGTCTCGAGTCTCGAGACCCGAGACCCAAGGTACAAACTTAAAGTCTGTTCGACTTGGTGAAAATTGAGATAAACCGAGTCTTTATT
>CACYHJ010000154.1 GCA_902774165.1 Oscillospiraceae bacterium | reverse complement strand
TTGTGGGCTTCCCTGTCAATCAAAACATGATCGTCTCGCAGGACAACGCCTGCGTCAACCTGCTGAACCTGTTTCTGTTTAACGAGACCCGCAGGATCCGCTTCCGCCGGTTCAACGACGTGCGGCACCTGCCGGAGGAGTTTATTACATAAAATCTGATTTAACGGCGGAGCCGTTAAATCAGATTTTAAGTCCCGAGTACCGAGGCCCGAGTCTCGAGGCATTGAAATCCGGGCAGGATTACAGTAAAATAGCCTCGGTTTATCTCAGCTTTCACCAAGTCGCACAGACTTTAAGTTTGTACCTTGGGCCTCGGGTCTCGAGACTCGAGACTGTAAATTCTGATTTATCGCGCAGCGATAAATCAGAATTTACTCCAACAAAAAACTCTTCAGCGCCGAATATCTTCGGTTCTTTTTATTATTCGCCGCCATCTGCATCAGCTTCTCCCGGCTGCCGGCGACGATCAGCAGTTTTTTCGCGCGGGTCACCGCGGTATAGAGCAGATTGCGGTACATCAGCTGCGGCGCGGCGTCGAATACCGGCAGGATCACCGCAGGGTATTCGCTGCCCTGGCTTTTGTGCACCGTCACCGCGTAGGCAAGCTCGATATCCGCAAGGCTCTCCGCGGGGTATTCCGTCTGCCTGCCGTCAAAGTCGACCACCATGACTCCAGCGCGTTTGTCGATCTTTTTTATGATTCCCGTATCGCCGTTGAAGATCCCGGTGCCCTCCTCCTTGCCGCGCTTCCAGTCGATGTCGTAATTGTTGCGCACCTGCATGATCTTGTCGCCCTCCCGCAGGATCCTGCCCAGAGAGCTGACCTCGTTCTTTCCCTCCGCAGGCGGGTTGAGCAGCGCCTGAAGACGGTTATTGAGGTTCACCGTGCCGCAGTCGCCTTTTTTTGACGGGCAGAGCACCTGAATGTCTGCCGTCGGGTCATATCCGTAGGCGCCGGGCAGCCGGGTGCACATCAGCTCGCAGACCAGCGACGCGGTCTGAAGGGACGTATAGCGGTCGATAAAGAAAAAATCGTTGTCTTTGACGTTCAGCTCCGGCGGCTCGCCCCGCAGGATCCGGTGGGAATTCATGATAATCAGGCTCTGCTGCGCCTGCCGGAAAATCTCGGTCAGCCGCACGACGGGCACAAGGCCGGATTCCACCGTGTCCAGCAGCACGTTTCCCGCGCCGACGGGCGGCAGCTGGTCGCAGTCGCCCACAAGGATCAGACGGCAGCCGAAGGGCACCGCCTTCAGCAGCGCGTCGAACAGGGTGATATCCACCATCGAAAGCTCGTCCACGATGATGGCGTCCGCATCCAGCGGATGCAGCGAATCCCGGGCGAACACCGGCGTTTCGTCGTCGCTCCATTCCACCTCCAGCAGGCGGTGGATGGTCTTTGCCTCCCGGCCGGTCAGCTCGCTCATGCGTTTCGCGGCCCTGCCGGTGGGCGCCGCCAGAAGCACGTTCAACCCCCGTTTTTCAAAAAACCGGATAATGCCCCTGACCGTGGTGGTTTTCCCGGTGCCGGGGCCGCCCGTGAGCACCACCACGCCGCCGGCGGCGGTCTTCTTGATGGCCTCCCGCTGCTCCGGCGCGTACCGGATGCCGTTTTCCCGTTCGATCTCGTCGATCATATCGTCCGGCGCGTCCTTCGTGATGGGCGGGAATTTCATCAGCGCCGACAGACGCTGCGCCGCGTTATATTCGCTGCGGTAAAGATCCGGAAGGAAAATAAATTCTCTGCCGTCGATCTCACAGGAGACCAGTTCCTTTCGCTCGATCAGCTGATCCAGCGTTTCTTCCACCAGATTTTCCGTCTCATCCAGAAGCCGCCCGCAGGGATCCCCCAGCTTGTCCCGGGGGATGCAGGTGTGGCCGTTGCCCAGATTGTGCCGCATGACGTGCAGGATGCCCGCCTCGTCGCGGAACCGGGTCTCCGGTTTTTCGTCAAGCTTTCCGGCGATCTCGTCGGCGCGCTTGAAGTCAAAGCCCCGGATCTCGCCGCACAGCACGTAAGGGTTGCGCTTGACGATTTCCACGGCGCTTGCGCCGAACCGTTTGAAAATGCGGATGCACTCCGGCGGCTTGATGCCGTATTTATCCAGCTCCGACATCACGTTGCGGATGGAAAACTGACGGTTGAATTCGTCGGAGATTTTTTTTGCCTTCTCTTTTGAGATCCCCTTGATAAACGTGAGCCGCTCGTAGTCCTTTTCCAGCACGTCAAAGCTGTTTTCGCCGAAGCGCTCGATGATCCGCCGGGCGGTTTTCGGGCCGATGCCCTTGATCATGCCGGCGGGAAGATAGCGCAGCAGCGAGGCCGCCGTATCCGGCAGCTTGCTTTCGAAGGATTCCGCCTGAAACTGCCTGCCGAAGATGGAATGGTTCCCCCAGCGCCCGTAAACGCGCAGCTCCTCGCCGGGACCGACGTCGTAAAACGTGCCCACGACGGTGATCAGATCGCCGCCCACGTTCACGTCCAGCACGGAGAACCCGTTCTCGGCGTTGTGAAAGGTCACGTCTTCCACAATACAGTCCAGTGTTTCAACCTGATCCGGCATTCCGATCTCCTTTCCCCGGAAAAGCTCCGGCTTTATCTCACGTTCAGCTGCTCCAGAATCCCCTCGGCGAGGGCGCCGGCGATCTTCACCCGCCCGGCGCCGGAATTGATGAACGCGAAATCGCTTTCATTGGACAGATAGCCGCATTCCACCAGCACCGAGGGGCATTCCTCGACCCGCGTGACGGCGAAGGGATAAAACTTTATACCCTTGTCCGCCGCCCCGTCGCCGGGATACAGCTCCCCGTAAACCTGCCCCAGATATTTCTGAATGCTCTTCGCCAGCGGCGCGGAGTAATTTTTATAATAGAAGGTATGCGATCCGTACGCCTCGGCGTTCTCCGCGCTGTCGCAGTGCACGGCGACAAAAAGATCCGGAGAATACTTCCGGGTGATCAGCGCGCGCTCCTCCAGCGAGACGTAAACGTCGTCCCGCCGCGTCATCACGACGCGGACGCCCTTCTCCGAGAGGAGATCCGCCAGCGCCTGCGCGATCCCGAGGGTCATCGCGCTCTCCCAGACCGTACCGTCCCCGCTGCAGGCGCCGGGGTCCGAGCCGCCGTGGCCGGGGTCGATCACGACCGTGGGCGTCGCGTCCCGGCGGATATTCTTTTTGATCACGAACTCGAACCTTCCGTTTTTGTCAAGCTCGTAGGAATAACCGTAAAACGCGCCGGTCCTGCGCAGATACAGCCGCAGCGTGCCGCCGCCCTCGGCGTCGATCCACTCGCATTTCTTCACCGTATCGCTTTCCGACAGGTCCGGCAAAGCGTCGAGGGACGCGGTGCGGGCAAAACGGATGTCCATATACTTCGCGGTGAATTTCGACACGTTGAACGCCCTGCCCTGATAGCCGACGGCGTAGGACTGCGGGCCGAGCGTCACCGTCACGGGGACCGCCCACCGGGTGTCAAAAATCAGCTTCAGCCCGCCGTTTACGGGTTCCGTCCCGTGGAGGGTCAGCGCGTTTTCCGGCAGCAGATACCCCGGATCGGTGATTTTTATGTACTCGTCGTTGATCTTCACGCCGCTTTCCAGCACGTAAACCGGCTGTTCCGCGCTGCCTGCGACGGAGACGACCCGGTCCACCGTGCCCCGCGCGAGCGGCGAATACAGCGGGTCGGAGCTGTTGCTCTCGTTCGCGCCGTCGGTACACTCGCCGTAAGGCACGATCACCTCGCACATCATCCCGGTACCGAGACCGTGGTCCGCATAGGGCGTGAGCAGAGATTTTCCGTTTTTATCGTAATAAGAATATTCCGTCTCTTTTACGCCGGATTTTCCAAGCAGGATCTTTCCCGTCCCGGTCAGCACGTTCACCGGGCTGACCACCGTCACATAAATCAGCGCCCCGGAAAGCGCGGCAATCACAACCAGCGCGACCGCCAAGGCTGCCTTGAGGATCGCGCCGTTATTCTTCCGATTCTTTTTCTTTGTACTTTCTCTGTTCATGCTCTCTCCGGGCTTTCAAAGTCTTTTATTTCATCATATGCCGTTTTCGACCGGTCTATGAATCCGTAATTCTATCTGACCTGTCCCCCGCCGCGGATCTGATACTTCGTCGTCACCAGCGCCTCAAGGCCCACCGGGCCGCGGGCGTGCAGCTTCTGCGTCGAAATGCCGATCTCCGCGCCGAAGCCGAACTCGCCGCCGTCGGTGAAGCGGGTGCTGGCGTTCACGTAGACCGCCGCGGAATCCACGCCGTTCAGGAATTTTTCGGCGTTTTCGTAGCTTTCCGTGACGATCGCCTCGCTGTGATGAGTGCTGTACTGATTGATATGCCGGATCGCCTCATCCACGCCGGAAACGGTCTTGACCGAGATCTTGAAATCGAGATATTCCGTGCCCCAATCCGCTTCCGTCGCGGGAGCGGCGTCTTTGAGAATCGCACAGACGGTCTCGTCGCCGACGATCTCCACGTTCTTTTCCGCAAGGCGCGCCGCGACGGCGGGCAGCGCCTTTTCGGCGATATTCTGATGCACCAGCAGGCTCTCGCAGGCGTTGCAGACCGAGGGACGGCTGGTTTTCGCGTTGTACACGATCTGGGCCGCCATGGCAACGTCCGCCGTCTCATCAAGATAGACGTGGCAGTTGCCCGCGCCGGTCTCGATCACCGGCACGGAGGCGTTCTCCACCACCGCGCGGATCAGTCCCGCGCCGCCCCGGGGGATCAGCACGTCGATATATCCGTTCAGGTGCATCAGATCCGTGGAGGACTGACGGGAGGTATCCTCGATCAGCTGCACGCAGTCGGCGGGCAGGCCGAGCGATTCCAGCGCGCCGCGCATCACGGCGACGGACGCCCTGTTGGAGTTGATCGCCTCTTTGCCGCCCCGCAGGATCACCGCGTTGCCGGATTTGATGCACAGCGCCGCGGCGTCGATGGTCACGTTGGGCCGGGCCTCATAGATCATGCCGATCACGCCCAGCGGCACCGTGACGCGGGTGATGCGCATGCCGTTCGGGTGCTCAGAGCCCCAGAGGGCGCGGCCCACCGGGTCCGGCAGGGCTGCGACGTCCTTCACCGCGGCTGCGCAGGCGCAGACGCGGCTTTCCCCGAAGGAGAGCCGGTCGATCAGCGCTTCCGAAAGCCCGTTCTCCCGCCCGATGCGGATATCCTCGGCGTTGGCGGCGGCGATTTCGTCCGCGTTCGCGGTCAGCGCGCCGGCAATCGCGTGCAGGATTTCGTTTTTCTTCGCGCTGGTCATCTGCGCAAGCGCATAGGAAGCCTCCCGGGCGCGTTTGCCCATTTCGATCATCGTCTCGTTCATATCCTTCACCTTGCCTTAAAATAGGTTCCGACGGTATGGCCGTCAAACAGTTTATAAATATCGTCCGGCGTGCTGCCGTTCATAATGACCGTGTCGATGCCCGCCTCGGTGGCGAGCTTTGCGGCGGCAAGCTTTGTGACCATGCCGCCGGTGCCGCGGGTGGAGCCCCGGTCCCCGGCAATGGATTCCAGCTCCGGCGTGATCTCGGTCACCAGCGGGATCAGCGTGGCGGTCTCGTCCTCCTGCGGGTTCGCGGTGAACAGCCCGTCGGTATCCGTCAGAATCACCAGCGCGTCCGCGTGGATCAGCTTCGCCACGATCGCGGAAAGGTTGTCGTTGTCGCCGTAGGTGATTTCCTCCACCGCGACGGAATCGTTCTCGTTTATAATCGGGATCACGCCGTACTGCAGCATTTTATCAAAGGCGTTGATCAGGTTCACGCGGCGTTCGTCGCTCTCCACGTCGCTTTTCGTGATCAGCAGCTGCCCGGTGATCTTGCCGTATTCGGAGAAGAATTTATCA
The DNA here is from genome assembly GCA_902774165.1 of Oscillospiraceae bacterium. Classification (GTDB taxonomy): domain Bacteria; phylum Bacillota; class Clostridia; order Oscillospirales; family Acutalibacteraceae; genus RGIG2774. Next base: position 548 of record CACYHJ010000154.1, on the reverse strand, counting down.
TAGGTGAACATCAGCTCACACTGCCCGATGCACGCCGCCGCCTGCCGGGACGGGATATCCGAGGGCTTTTCCTGAAGGCCAAGCTTCCCCACGCCGACGCCGATGGCGCCCGAGGAGACGAGCGCGACCTCTTTGCCCGCGTTGGACAGGTCGGAAAGCACGCGGACAATCGCCGCAAGCCTGCGCAGATTGGTCTTGCCCGTCGGATAGGTCAGCGTGGACGTGCCGACCTTGAAGACGATGCGTTTTGCGGACTTCAAGCTATACATTATGATCACAGCCTTTACTTTTATATCCATTATTCATTGTTTATCGCGCTGACCGCGCGATAAACCTCCGCCGCGGGCAGGCCCATCACCGAGAAAAAGTCCCCGTCGATGCGTTTGACAAGGAAACATCCTCTGCCCTGAATGCCATAGGCGCCGGCCTTGTCAAAGGGCTCGCCGGTATCGAGATAGGCCTCGATCTCGCCGTCGGTCAGCTCGTAAAACTCTACCTCCGTGGCGTTATGGAACAGCGTCTCCTTTTCCCCGCAGGTGATATAAACG
>CACYHJ010000153.1 GCA_902774165.1 Oscillospiraceae bacterium | reverse complement strand
GAATATACGCCCATCAGCGATTCGCTGACCACCTCCCCGCACAGCGGCGATTATTACAGCGTCGCGGCGGACATGAACCACGACATGGTGCTCAATTCCGCCGACGCGAGATTCATTCTCCGTCTGGCCGCGAAGATCGAGTGGGTCAAGACGCCCAGATATCTTCCCGCCGGCATGATTTTCGGCGATATCGATGAAAACGGCAGGGTCAACGCCGCGGACGGCCGCTGGGCGCTGCGCGTCGCCGCGAAGCTGAACACCGTTCAGGAAGTGATCGAGCAGGCGGCAAAGATGCCCGTTCCCACCACGACGGAAGCGCCCACCACCGAAGCGCCTTCCTCTGAGCCCACGGCGGCTCCCACCACGGCGGCTCCCACCACGGCGGCTCCCACCACCAATCCGCTGGAGCTCACCGAGCCCCTCTGTGAGGAGTTTTATCTCAAGCTGAAGGCCACCGACGGCACCGTCTATGTCGTTGCCTGCGACGGCGTGAACTGCTACATCAAGTCCAACGACCTGCTCAAGGGCTTCGGCGTGCTCGTCGACAGAGAGGGCAGTATCTATGTGATCAATGACGAGAACAAGGAATATACCCAGTTCGGCGCCGCGTTCTCCCAGAAAATCCTCGGCTTCTCCGCTCAGAGCGTCCGTGATTTCGTGAAAGCGATTGCCGTGCCGGAGTTCAACGTCTTTGAGGACTGCAAGCTCACCGAAGAGACCATTAAGGATATTCCTTATACTGTGGCGTCGAGAAGAGGCGCAAAGTTCTATTTCTTTGCCGACGGTACGCTTGCGAAGATCACCGCAAAGAATCTGAAGGACAAGTCCGTTGATTTCTCAATCACCAAGTATTCCGACGACGCGGCTTCGACTGTCGCCATCCCCGAGGAGTATAAGTCTCAGAATTCCAACGTGTTTATCCTGAAGTACGGGATTGATTTTCTGACAAACAAATTCTGACCGTAACCAATGAATTCAATCCAGAGAGGAAAGGGAAGTATAATGAAAAAGATCATTGCTTTTGCCGCTGTTGTTCTGTCTGTCGCAATGCTGAGCGTATTGTCGGCTTCCGCCGCGCTGCTGGGCGACGCGGATAACGACGGCAAGGTCAAAGCCGGCGACGCGCGTAAGATTCTGCGTCATTCGGCAAGACTCGAGATGGAGACGGACGAGTATCTGCTGAAGCTGATGGACGTTGACGGCAGCGGAAAGATTCAGGCGACCGACGCGCGTCTTGCGCTTCGGATGGCATCAAGAATCGATCCCACCGCCGAGTATGTCGAGCCCTCGACAAACGAGGCGAGCGACGTGCCGACGATCCCGTCCGACGTGCCGACCGAGCCGACGATCCCGTCCGACGTGCCGACGGCCCCGTCCGACGTGCCGACAGAGCCGACGACTGAGGCGCCGACCACGGAAGAACCGGTTCCCCCGGAGACGACCGAGGAACCGGCGACGGTTCCGCCTACCACGGAAGTTCCGACCAGTGAAGAGCCCACCAGTGAGGAGCCTACCAGTGAGGAGCCCACCAGTGAGGAGCCTACCAGTGAGGAACCCACCAGTGAGGAACCCACCAGTGAGGAACCCACCAGTGAACCCGCACCCTCGCAGGACAATGTTGTTTATCACGACAACTTCTATCTTGACGCCGAGCTGATTTCCTACGCCGGCAGCAGAGAGACCCGCCAGAAGGTGAAGATCGCCTCCGGTTCGAAAACGGAAGAAGTCAAAGGGCTGTTCAACACCAAATCTTACACGCTGAATTCCCAGTTCGTCCGTTCCGACGCGGTCACGCCCGGCAAGGATATCGGTATCCTGATGAAGGATGAATTGAATACGCTGAAGACCGGCACCGAGAAGACGCTGTATATTATTGATTATTCTGCCAACGAGTATGTTTCCTTCAAGGTCAGCACGCTCAAGACGCTTGCGGCGGTTGCCGGCGCGGACTTTGACGTTGACGAAATGTTTGCGGGCAACCCGCTGGACGGCATGAGCATCCCGACCTTTACCTCCCTTGACGGCCTGAACGTTGCTCAGGGCGAATATGACGGCAAAACCTATCAGGTCGTTTCCGTCGAGAAGAACGGTATCGTCGGCAAATACTACGTCGAGCAGAAAGAAGACGGGGTTTACTACCCTGTTGTGGCGGAAAGCTATGAAGGCGATAAGCTGGTCAATACGATTCTGATCAACGATTTCCAGCTGGATCCTTCCCCGTATCTCAACGCGCCGGAGGGCATGAAGGGATATGCGGTGAATTCCGTTGCCGATCTGCTGGATGAAAACGTTCTGAGGGTATTTTCCTCGATCGGCGGTTGATGTCGGTCGGTTTGCATTGAAGTAAAAACGATTCGGATATCCCGCATTCATTGCGGGATATCTGCCTATAAACGGCAATTTGCAGGGAAAAATTTCCATGGGCGCCGTCCCGGAATTTTAACAGAGAAGGGAGAATGTGCAGATGCGGGGGAGAAAAAATCGCCTGACGGTTTGTCTGTGCGTTGTTTTGATCGTTCTTTCTTGTATCGTCGCCTCTGCCGCGCAGGCATACGGGCCCGGGGATGCGAACGGCGACGGCAGAGTGACTTCTTCCGACGCACGGGTCGCACTTCGCATGGCAGCCGGGCTTTACAGCGGGTCTGAACAGGAGCGGACTGCGGCGGACGTCAATTACAACGGGTCGGTGACCTCCTATGACGCGCGGACGATTCTCTGCGTTGTCGCCCGGGTTATGGACGCGTCTGTGCTTCTTCCGCCGGAAAACGCTCCGCCGACGACGGCCGTAACAACGGCTGCGCCCTCCGGTCGGGAGGACAGCGTGCCCTGGGAGCTGATCATGTCCACAACGGCGCGGCCGACGCAGGAGCATACCACCGAGCCGCCGCGCACCCACCCGAACAATTATTACACCAGAACCACCCTGGAGGAAACCACCGGGGTGACGGTGCCCGAGCCGACGACGGTTCTGCCGCCGGAGGAGCCGGGGACCGTGCCGGACGAGCCTTTTACGGATGAGGAAACCACCGCGGGGCCCGTAAAGCCGACGGCGCCTTCGTCGGAAACGACGACCGCCGCGCCGGAGCCGACGGACCCGCCGGTACGACCCGGTTTCGCGCCGCAGTTTACGATTTCGCCGGAGAAAGAAAATGATACGCTGATCTTTACGTTCGCGGCAAAGAACGTTCAGTCGCTCAGACGCGGGATGCTGGAAATTGATTACGATCCCGCTGTGCTGGAGTTCGTTTCGGCGGAAGGCACCGAAGAGGTCGGCGAGCTGGTCAACATCCGACCGCTGCCGCATCCCGGCGCCGTCGGCTGCGAATTCATCTTCAACGAGCCGCTGCTCGCGCAGAATTATGTGTTCGGCACGGTTGTGTTCCGGGTGATAGACGGCAGCGCTTCCGGCACGTCGGTGGGAATCGGCGTGCAGGAACAGAATGCGTATAATTGGCAGACGGACGCGGATTACGTTGTGCTGCCGGATCGCTGCGCATACTATGTGCTGATCGCGGACGCTGCGGAATAAACAAACCCGGAATCAGAACGAAGGGGGAGATCGCATGAGAAGAAAAATACTCGCGGCATTGGCAGTGATCCTGTTGTTTGCCCCTGTTTTTCGTGTGCTCCCCTTTGCCGCGTCCCCGCTGTTTTCCGCTGCTGCAGACATTGACGGCAACGGCAGGGTCACCTCCGCGGACGCGCGGCTGCTGCTGCGCAGATCCGCCCGGCTTTGTGTTCTCGAAAAAACAAAAGCCGCCGAAGCGGCGGGGGTGCTTGTCTTCGGCGACATGAACGGCGACGGGAAGGTGACCTCCGCCGACGCGAAGATGCTGTTGGAGTACGCGGCGTGGCGGATCGGAGAGACCGCGTTTGTCATCCCGGTACAGACGACAGAGCCGACGACGCAGCCGACCGCCGAAAACCCGACTCAGCCGCCCTCGTCCGATCCGGCGGATCCTTCGCAAACAACCGAAGAAGGGGAGCTTGTCGATATTCCGACCGGCGCGCCTTCTCCTGTCGGCCCCATGTCGACCGCGGTGATCCTTTCCGAAGGCGTGGACGTCTCTGTCCATAACGGATATATCGATTGGGATCTGATGAAACAGAAGGTCGACTGGGTGATTCTGCGCTGCGGTTACGGCGGTGATTATACGGGGCAGGACGATCCCCGGTGGGTTTATAACGTCAATGCCTGCGAGGCGCTGGATATTCCGTACGGCGTGTATCTGTATTCTTACGCCGATTCCGTCGAGAAGGCGGAATCCGAGGCAAACCATGTGCTGCGGCTTCTGAAGGGGCATCATCCTACGCTGCCGGTATATTACGACCTGGAAGAGGACGGAATCGCGAAAAAAGCGCCGAAGGACCTGTTTGTCAGGATGGCAAAAGCGTTCTGTGCGAAAATTACCGATGCGGGGTATGAATTCGGCGTTTACGCCAATCTGTACTGGTGGACGACGTATCTGACGGATCCCTGGTTTGACGGGTATTCCCGCTGGATGGCGGCATATCGGAACGTCGTGGTTTACGACGGCAGATTTGATATCTGGCAATATACGGATTCCGGGAAGATCGAGGGCTTTGAGCAGTGGTTTGACGGCAATCATGCGTATCGGGATTTCCTTGCGAAAAATCCGCCGAAGGAAGAGGATTCTGCCACCGTGCCGAGCACGGAGGCGTAGAACGAAATAAAACAGCGCCGGCAGGGAAGCCGACGCAAATGTGTATGGATGATAAATCCGGTCCGGTGATCACTCGCCGCTTTCGGCAACATGTTTCTTCAGCGCGGAAAAGCTTTCGGCGCTGATGACGTGTTCCATCCGGCAGGCGTCTTCAACAGCGGTTTTCGGGTCTACGCCCAGACGCACGAGCCAATCGGACAGAAAAACGTGCCGCTCATAGATTTTATCCGCGACCGCGCGCCCTTTTTCCGTGAGGGTGATATGACCGTTGTCTTCCATTTCAATATAGCCGTTTTCCCGCAGGTTCTTCATTGCGACGCTGACGCTGGGCTTGGAGAAAGAGAGTTCTCTGACAATATCGATCGACCGGACGCAGTCGTTGCGCTTGCTCAGAATCAGTATTGTCTCAAGATAATCTTCGGCAGATTCCCGGATTCTCATGGTTTTCCCACCTAATATAATGTATTATATTAATTATAACATTACAGCAGACAGATATCAATAATTATTTCGGAATAAAACTGTATAAAATACGAAACGCAAAGGATGTTTTTTTATGAAACTGATTTCCCATCGGGGCGCCGTGAAAAAAGCGCCGCAAAATACCCTGTCCGCCTTCCGCGCAGCGCTGGAGATGCAGATTGACGGCGTTGAGACCGACGTTCATTTCACAAAGGACAGAAAAGTCGTCCTGTGTCACAACACGGATATCGACGCAACCAGCAACGGCACGGGATTCATCAACGATATGACCTATGAGGAGCTGCTGCAGTATGATTTCGGCGGCTGGTTCGGCGAGGCGTTCAAAGGCGAGCCGATTCCGGAACTCGGGGCGTTCCTCGATCTGGTGGGCGGCGTCGGGATCATCAACATCGAGATCAAAACGCCCTATAACAGCAACTATGATATTGTGGACGAGACGATTCGCACGTTTTATGACAAGGGGCTGTTTGAGAAGCTTCTGATCTCGTCCTTTGATCCCGTTGCGCTGCAGCGGGCGGTCAGCGTTGACAAAGACGCGAAAACGGCGCTTCTTTACGATATGACAAAACCGAATTACGCTGATTTCAGAGCCGATCCCGTGGCATACGCCGTCAAACTCGGCTGCCGCGCGATCCATCCGTTTATGCTGAACATCAATATGCGCAACGTCGCCCGCGCCCACGAGTACGGGTTGTTTGTCAATCCCTGGACCGTGGATCGCGTATCGACGGCGAAGCGTATGCAGAAAATCGGCGCAGACGCGCTGATCACCAATGTGCCGGACCTGATGGAGCCGTTCCGCGGATAAGAAACGGACTGCATCGCCGGCCGAACAGTCAGGTAGCGTATTATGAATGATTTGAACAGACATTGCAGGGCGCTGGAGCTGGATAAGATTCTTCTGCGCCTGAAGGAGTATACCTCCTGCGCCGACAGCGGCGCGGACGCTCTGGAGCTTCGTCCCGCGACGGAGCTTCTTTCGGCGGAAAAACAGCTGACGCGTACCTCCGACGCACACCGGCTGCTTGCTAAGTTCGGCGGCCCGGCGTTCGGCGGGCTGAGAAACATTAACAACGCCCTTTCGCGGGCGGCAGCCGGCGGCGTGCTGACCATGCGGGAGCTTCTGGATATCGCGGAGGTGCTGCGGGTCATCCGCGGCGTGTGCGAATGGCACCTGAAGCAGGTCAGCCTGGAGACAAGCCTTGACGGTTTTTTCACCGGGCTTGTGCCGAACCGGTTCCTTGAGGATAAAATCACCTCTT
>CACYHJ010000152.1 GCA_902774165.1 Oscillospiraceae bacterium | reverse complement strand
ACACGGCCCTTCACGTCGGACGCCGCGTCGACGCCGACGACGGAGATCGAGATCAGCCGCATTTGATACTTCTGTGAAAGGTTTGTGACCGTCAGCGCGGTATCCTCCCGACACCAGTACCCCTGCGGGGAATAATCCAGCGCGGCGGTGACGGAATGGATCGGGCAGGAGCTGTAACGGAACTGCGGGAATTCCGCATAGGTCGTCACATCCACCCGCTCGTCCGAGAACAGAAGCATTTTGCACAGGTCCCGGCAGTAGGGATCTTTCCACGTCATGCCGTGGAACATGCCGTTGACGACCCAGGTCTGATCAGGCAGATACCCACAGGAAAGGTCAAGACACATATCGGGCGAAACGTGGTTGTGTTCTTCGTCGGAGCAGACCGTACCCGCCTGCGGGTATCCGTCGTTGAAGCGCTTTCCGTAAGGCGCGGTCTTCGCGCCTGTGGAGGAACTGACGGGCACAATGAAATCGGACTGCACCTGAAGGCCCGTCAGGCTCGGCATGCCGGAACCGGCGACGATATAGATATTCATACCTTTGTCGAGACACGCCGCAAACGTATCGGAGAGGTTCGGCAGGATCTCATAATGGAAATAATCGCTCTTCGCGATCAGGTCGTCGCTCGCTGCGGGGTCGAGCTGATCTTTTTTCAGCTTCTCGTAATATTCTGCGGGCACGAAATCCCAGACGCTGCCCCAGTAACCGATAATACGCTTGATGTAGCGGTGCATCAGCATATTGCAGACGTCGTCGAGAATGCCGAACTCATTCGCGCGCACGAGCCATTCGAGATCCTCTTCCATCATCTCGGAGTTTTCATAGTATTGAACGAGGAGCTCCTCGTCCAGAACCACGTTCTCGCTCAGAAGATCATAGGCCGGAGCGACGCCGCCGATGGCGGGCACGATCATCAGGATATTGTTGATCACGTTTTTATCACGGCCGTACGTCGAAAGATACGCTGCGACGGTCTGCCCGCCGTGGCTGACGGCGATCAGGTTCACCTTTTGGGCGCCGGTGTATTCGAGCACCGCGTCGATATAGCGGTCGAGATTTTCCGCAAGATCCACCTGCGACATTCTGAAATCCTGCTGATAGGCGAAAAGACGGTCGTTCCCGTTCGAGCCGTACATTTTCGCGATATCCTTCATGATCTCGTGCTCGTGGATGTGCTCGCCGTTCTCATGAGAATACAGATAGGAAAACTTCGTGTGCTCCGGGCTCTGATCGTAGGTCACAACGTCGTAGGCGCTCGAGCCGTCCGGATTCATGGCAAGCCTGCCCACATAGTCGAGCATATCCTGCCCCAGCACGTCGCAGAGATAATCGGGCCGCTGCAGCGCAAGCTCCCCGAGCCCTCTGCCGTACTGCGCGATTTTTTCGAGCAGCGTGTTCTGGATGGCCTCTTTGTCGAGACCCCATAACTGTTCGCCGTCAAGATACAGGTCGGAGGACGAATACCCCGGTACGATGATCGTGGGGTAGTCGCGTGCTCCGGCAGCCTGCGCGACCGCGGCGAGAGGCGACATGATCAGCAGAACAAGTATGAAACTCAGAAATACAGCCAATTGCTTTTTCATTTTCACCATTCTCCTTCTTGTATGTATATTATTAAAACATTGAGTCAATTATATGATACTATTATAATTATTAATAAATAGTTATCAAAAGGTAAATAAAATGTTAATGATAGGGCGATATGCTGTGTTATTAACTGCTTTATTAAAATAAAATAGAAAAAATGCCGAGGATTATCTGAATCGCAACACCTGTATAGTATTGTTTCCATTGACATGATCCGCCGCGGGATCGTCGCAGCCGCGCATAAACGCGTATAAAAATACAAGCAGGGACTTGAAAAATGACAACTGTTCTTCGATATATCCGATATCGTCCCGATCCCTCAAACAATGTTCCCGGAAACAAACTCCGACGCAAACGCAGGGAAACGGAAATATCCGCAAAAAGGTCTATCATTTTCCGTTTTTCTATGATATAATAACTGTAATTTCGCTTCCTTGACTTGGAGAAATAGCAAGGACCCGGGGCGGAGGCTGCGAAGATCATACTTCGCCGCGCCTTTAAGGCGGGGAATCCTTTTCAAGTCCGGTATTTAGGAGGAACAGATTGATGGAATACAGAAAATTCGGCGATACGGTCTACATCCGCATGGACAAAAGGGATGAAATCATCGAGGGGATCCGGAACGTCTGTGAGGCGGAAGGAATCCGTTCCGCGGTCTTCAGCGGTATCGGCGGCTGCAGCGAGGCGCAGATCCAGACCTTTCTGCCTGAAACAAACACATTTGAAACCCGGACGCTTCGCGGGATGCTGGAGCTCGTTTCGTTGACCGGAAACGTCACCCTCGACGGTCAAAACGCGTTTTACCACCACACGCACGCGGCGTTCGCCTATAAAGACGGGGACCGGCACTGCGTCGCGGGCGGCCACCTGAAATCCGTCACCGTTTTATATACCGCGGAGATCGAGCTGCGGCCGGTCGAGGGCGGAACAATCGGCAGACGGAAGGATCCGGAAACCGGCACCGCCTTCTGGAGTTTTGAATAAATCATGAGAAACGCCGGGCATACGATCCGCGCCTCCTACGTCGGCTATGTGACGCAGGCGATCGTGAATAATTTCGCGCCGCTGCTGTTCCTTACCTTCGCGAAGGAATTCGATCTGACGCTGGACCGGCTGACGCTGATCACCACGGTGAATTTCGGGGTGCAGCTTGCCGTGGATTTCCTGTCGGCGAAATTTGTGGACCGCATCGGCGTGCGGACAAGCATTGTCGCCGCCCATGGGTTTGCCGCGGCGGGCCTTGCGGGGCTGGCGCTGTTCCCCGGGTGGTTCCGGTCGCCCTATGTCGGGATTCTCGCCGCGGTTGTGCTTTACGCCGTCGGCGGGGGACTGCTGGAGGTGCTGGTCAGCCCGATTGTCGAGGCGTGCCCGACCGAACGCAAAGAGGCCGCCATGAGCCTGCTGCACTCCTTTTACTGCTGGGGGCATCTTGCGGTGATCCTGCTGTCCACGCTGTTTTTTTCGCTGGCGGGGATTTCGCGTTGGCGGATCCTCGCGCTTCTCTGGGCGGCGGTCCCTGCGGCGAACGGGTTCTTTTTTGCGAAAGTGCCGCTGTTCCCCTTTACCGGCGACAGCGGACCGATCCCGATCCGCAGTCTTGTCCGGCGGAAGACCTTCTGGATCCTTTTGGTGCTGATGGTCTGCGCCGGCGCGTCGGAGCAGGGGATGAGCCAGTGGGCTTCCGCCTTCGCGGAATCGGCGCTGCATGTGTCGAAAACCGTCGGGGATCTTGCGGGGCCCTGCGCCTTCGCGCTGACGATGGGCGTTGCCCGCGCCCTGTACGGCAAGTACAGTGAGAAAATCCCGCTGACGAAAATGATGGTCTCCTGTGCCGTTTTGTGCCTTGGTTGTTATCTGCTGGCGTCCTTTGCGCCCTCACCCGTCGCCGGGCTGATCGGCTGCGCGGCCTGCGGCTTCTCCGTTGGCATTTTCTGGCCCGGCACCTTCAGCTTTGCGGCAAAGAAGCTCCCGGCGGGCGGCACCGCGATGTATGCGTTCCTCGCGCTGGCGGGGGACGTGGGATGCTCCGGCGGACCGACGCTCGTGGGGCTTGCCGCCGACGCGCTGGGCGGGAATCTGAAACGCGGCCTTCCCGCGGCGATGCTTTTCCCGATTCTGATCATTATTCTGGTCCCCGTGCTGACAGCCGGAAACCGTGCTCATACGAAAGGAGAACCCTGATGGCCATTGAACAAATCCGCGCGCCGGAGGGCAGACGCTTCCGTGCCGCGCTGTTTGATTTTGACGGAACGCTGAGCCTGATCCGCGAGGGCTGGCAAGGCGTGATGATTCCCTATTTCTGCGAGGAGCTGGACGCATCTCCGGGCTTTGTGTCCCCGGAGGATTCCGTCTCCGTTGTGACAGAATTCGTTGACCGGCTCACCGGTAAGCAGACCATCTGGCAGTGCGCCGCCCTTGCGGACGAGATCGCCCGCAGGGGCGGGACGCCGAAGGAGCCGGCGGAATATAAAAAAGAGTATCTTCGCCGCCTGATGAAGAAGATCGAATATCGCCGTAAAGGCCTTGCCGACGGGTCCGTCCCGCGGGATTCCCTGATCGTGAAGGGCGGGACGGAATTTGTACGGGAGCTGAAGAACGCCGGCGTCGAGGTTTACTGCGCCAGCGGTACCGACCTGCCGCAGGTGCGCGAAGAGGCTGCGCTTCTTGGGTTTAATGAGCTGTTTGGCCAGAATATCTACGGCGCGCTGGACGAGCGGGCCTCCGACTGCGCGAAGGAGGCGGTGATCCGCAGATTGCTCGAGGAGCGCCGGATCCGTCCCGAGGAGCTTCTTTCCTTCGGCGACGGTTTTGTGGAGATCGAGCTGGTCGCCTCCGTCGGCGGCTATGCGGTCGGCGTCGCGACAGACGAAAAAAACGGCGGCGTGGACGAGGGCAAACGGCAGCGGCTGCTGCAGGCCGGGGCTTCTGCGATCATCCCGGATTTTGAAAATCCAAAAACGTTGCTGAACTATCTGAATCTATAATGAAAGAGTGTCGCCTATGTATCAATTGCTGAGAAAAGAAGGCTTCGCCCGGCGCGGCGAATTCACCACGCCCCACGGCACGGTTCAGACCCCCTGTTTCATGAACGTCGCGACCTGCGGCGCGATCAAGGGGGCGCTGTCGGCATACGACCTGACGGATATCGGCTGCCAGATCCAGCTTTGCAATACCTATCATCTGCACCTGCGCCCCGGCGACGCGCTTGTCAAGGAAATGGGGGGCATCCGGCAGTTTACCGGTTTTCCCGGCCCGGTGCTCACCGACAGCGGCGGCTTTCAGGTGTTTTCCCTGGCGAAGCTGCGCAATATCCGGGAAGAGGGCGTGACCTTCGCCTCCCATATCGACGGACACCGTATTTTTATGGGCCCGGAGGAGAGCATGCGCATCCAGTCGAATCTCGCCTCTACCGTCGCCATGGCGTTTGACGAGTGCGTGGAGAATCCTGCGCCCCGGGACTACGCGGAAAAATCCGTTGCCATGACCGAGCGCTGGCTCTGGCGCTGCAAGGAGGAGATGGAGCGGCTGAACGCCCGGCATGACACCCTCAATCGAAAACAGATGATGTTCGGCATCAACCAGGGCGCGACCTACGAGGACCTCCGGGTGGAGAATATGCGGAAGATCGCGGAATGGGAGCTGGACGGCTATGCCATCGGCGGCCTTGCGGTTGGGGAACCCGCCGAGGTGATGTACCGCATCATCACCGCCGTCGAGCCCTTTGCCCCGGCGGACAAGCCCCGCTATCTCATGGGGGTCGGTACGCCGGTCAATATCCTTGAGGGGGTGCGGCGAGGCGTGGATCTGTTCGACTGCGTGATGCCATCCCGCAACGCCCGCCACGGGCATCTGTTTACCATGGAGGGAATCATTAATATCAACAACGCGAAATATGAGCGGGACGAGGGTCCCGTCGACCCGCAGTGCGACTGTCCCGTCTGCAGGCGGCACAGCCGCGCATACCTCCGCCACCTGTTCAAGGCAAAGGAGATGCTGGCCATGCGTCTGAGCGTCATGCACAACCTGTATTTCTACAATCACCTGATGCAGATGATCCGCGACGCGCTGGATGCGGGGGAATTTGAAGCGTTTTTTGCGAAATATTCCGAAATTCTTGACCGCAGGATATGATTTTTTGAAAATTTGTCTTGCATTCTTACCTGAAAGTATGTATAATTGAAATACTTTAGTTTGGAGGAAAAAAGAATGAATCTGAGTTTTTTAATGCCGCTGCTTTGCAACGCAGGCGCTGCCGCGGGGGATTCCGCAGGCACCAAAAGAAGCATGATCCCCACCATCGTGATGATGGTCGCCCTGTTTGCGATCATGTATTTTGTGATGATCCGTCCCCAGCGCAAACGCCAGAAGGAAGAGCAGAATATGCGCGATTCCATTCAGATCGGCGATGAGATCACCACCATCGGCGGCATTATGGGCAGAGTCGTCACCGTCAAGGACGATTCCCTTGTGATCGAGACCGGCTCCGACCGGATCAAAATGAAGATTACCCGCTGGGCGATCCAGACCAACAACACCGCCCAGGAGCGCGCAGACAAGGAAAAGGAAGCGCTGCAGAAGGCGAAAGAGGCCGAGAAGGAAGCCAGAGCCAACGGCGAAGGCAAGGGCCGCAAAGAGAGAAAGAAAAAGAAGGACGAAGAAGAATAAAAAGCGCCGCAAGGCGCTTTTTTTGATTCTGATTTGTCGCGCAGCGACAAATCAGAATTTGGTTACCGGTTGTCGGTTGTTGGTTGTCGGTGTCGGTAAATTTAACGCTTATGTGTCCTTTCTTGCGGGAGCGTCAATTTTACGCTGTCACCGATTACCGATCCCCGATTGCCGACGACCGTAAATT
>CACYHJ010000151.1 GCA_902774165.1 Oscillospiraceae bacterium | reverse complement strand
AAAGAAAGCGGCTCCCGAAAAGAAGCCCGCGCAGAAGAATAACGAAAAGCCCGCCGAAAAAAAAGAGGCTCCCCGCGCCGAAGAGGCCGACGCTGCACCGCAGACGTCCGTCTTTGCGGAGGATCCCGGTGTGCCCGCGAACGATGAGGTCAGCAGATATCTGACGAAGATCATTGCGCTGATGGGCGTCGGCGAGGTTTCGATCACCGTCAACAAGAGCGAGAAAAACGCGATCTATACGATTTCCGGCAATCCCGATGAACAGCGGATTCTGATCGGCAGACGCGGCGAAACCCTCGACGCGCTGCAGTATCTGTCAAGACTGGTCGCCAATATGAGCGGCGAGGACTATGACCGGGTCGCCCTTAACGTGGGCAATTTCCGTCAGAAGAGAGAGGTCAGCCTGCGTACCCTTGCGAAGCGCAACGCTTCTCAGGTGCTCAAATACGGCAGAAACGTCTCCCTTGACCCGATGAACCCCTACGAGCGCCGCATCATCCACACCGCGGTGCAGGAGATCGAGGGCGTGCATTCCTTCTCCGTCGGTTCCGACGCGTCCCGCCGCGTGATCATCGCGCTGGACGAGGGCGTTCAGCCGACGCATCCTTCCAAAGGCGGCTACGGCAATAACCGCGGCGGCAGAGGCGGCAAGGGCGGATACGGCGGCCGCGGCGGCAGAGGAAAAAAAAAAAAAAAGGATGACGCTCCCGCGTCGCCCGCCAGAGCGCCCAAGAGCGACGTGGAGGGCGTAGCCCTTTACACCAAGTACGAAATCAGAAAAGATTCCGAAGAATAAGCACAAAAAACGACCGCGCGTCATTCCTGATGCGCGGTTTTTTTTGTTAAATACTGATTTGACGAGCCGCTGCGCAACCCGCAAAATCAGGATTTGCAATGAATAATGAATAATGAAAAATGAATAATTGATGACGGGATTTCACCCCGTACCCCATTATATATTTTGTCAAATATATGCAAACTGAAACAATTAAGTCAATAACGTCAATTTTATCATCAGACATTTACAAATATTGACATCTACAATAAAAAGGCGCGAAGCGCTTTTCCGAAATTATTCATTATTCATTATTCATTATTCATTTGATTTGCCGAGGTCAAAGACCTCGACAAATCAGTATTTGTCAGTATCCGGATACCAATCCCACAGCTCCCGTTCCTCCTCGTCCGTGACCGGACGCTCCGGAATGTCGAGGTATACCTCAACCTTTCGGTGAGACGCCCAGATTCCCGGGTTGACCAGCAGGGTATACCCGCAGCCCGCGGGGGTGAGCCACGCGCTCATGGGCTGCTGCGGGATGCCGAACGCGGCAAGAATCGACATGATCACGCCGCCGTGGGTGATGATCGCCGCGTCGTGGATGCCGGCGGAGATCAGCCCGTCTGTAATCTTCGCGAAACCCGCGCAGACCCGCTGTGAGAATTCCCGGTTGCTTTCGCCGCCGGGCGGACAGGCGTCAACGCCGCCGATCAGCCATTCCTTATACGCCGGGTCGGCCGCCAGATCATCCGCGGTCTTCCCTTCAAAATCGCCGAAATCGCATTCCCGTAGCTCCCGGACCGTCGTGCGCGGCGCGTCCGGGTAGATCAGGTCGGCGGTCTCGACACAACTTCTCATCGGCGAAACAAAGACAAAATCCGTCCGCGGATAGGCGTAGGTTTCGTCCAGATACCGGATCTCCTCCCGGCCCTGTTCGCAGACCGGCTCGTCGGTCCTGCCGACGTATCTGCCGTCCAGATTGCCCTGCGTGGTGGCGTTTCGGATCAGATGGATTCTGTAAGCTCTCATGTAGACACTTCCCTTTGACATTGCGTAATAAATGTGGTAGTATGAAAAAAACGAACGGAGGCGGTCGGAATGAAGAATATCGCGTCGGATCGGCTGTTGGAGGCGCGTCAGCGGCTGGAACTGAGTCAGAAGGACGCCGCGCAGGCGCTGGGGATTTCCCAGGCGCTGCTGTCGCACTACGAGAAGGGCATCCGGGACTGCAACACGGATTTTCTCGTGCGGGCGGCGGTGCTTTACGACGTGTCGACGGATTATCTGCTCGGCCTTTCGGACAAGCCGCGGGACGACGGGATCCTTTCGGATGAAACGCCCGCCGCGACGGACGGGATGCCCGCCGCGCAGACGGTGCTGCGCGCACTCGTGCAGTTTGAGCGGGCTGGGGAACGGATCTCGCCCCGGGAGGCGGAGAAGGTGGTCCGGGCTTATGCGCTCTGCCTGTATCGTCTGTTATCCTGCGTCAGCAGCGATATGAAGATCGGCCTTGACGAGCGGAAGCTCGGCGCGCTTGTGTTTGCCGCCGAGGGACTGACCGCGCCGGACTTCGGCAACGAGGCTTTTTTTGAGCTGCCGCCCTGCGTCCATACCGCCGTCGGAATGGCGGAGGACGCCGTCCGCGCCGCCCTTGCCGGGCTTTGAGCTTGACGGGGATTCCGGTTTCTATCATATTTTATTATACCGACGCGGAAGCGTCAAGCTCTTTTTTTGAATTACAGGACGTCTCTCAGACAGATGCGAACATCAATATATGCGCAATCCTGGAAATCTGACGCGATTGTCTCCGGCGGAAGCAAATCAAGCACTCGACAAAACCGAGTGCTTGATTTTTTCTCCGAATTTACAAACAATTCATAAAAAAAGGTGAAAAAAACCTTGACAAATGCAGAGGATAGTTATATATTAGTATTGTGCTTAGCACTCATGAGTAGAGAGTGCTAAACCGATTAAGGAGGAAAGGAAATGGAACTGACAGCCAGAAAAGAAAAAATCCTGGGGCTGATCGTCGAGCATTTTATCGCAACGGGCGAGCCGGTCGGGTCAAAGTTCCTGTCCGACGTTTTTGAAACGTCGATTTCCTCCGCAACGATCCGCAACGAAATGGCGGACCTCTCGGCGCGGGGGTATATCGAACAGCCTTACACCTCCGCCGGAAGGATCCCCTCCCAGCGCGGTTACCGGTATTATATCGACAACCTGATGCGTCGCTGCGATCCGGACCCTTCCGAGCAGTACCGGATCCTCTCCGGCTTCGACCGCATGTCCGCCGAGCCGGAAAAGATCCTTTCCGAGGCGGATGAGATCCTTGCGGAGCTGACCGGCTGTGCGGCCGTGTCCACCACGCCCCTCGACGAGCACACGTTCGTCCGGCGCGCGGAGCTGATCCCTTTGGGCAGCTGCAACGCCCTTGTGGTGGTGGTCACCTCCACCGGCATCGTCAAATCCGCGGTCTGCCGCTGTTCCGACGGCCTGAATATGAGTGACGCGGAGCTGTTCTACAACATCGCGAACGCGGATTTCATCGGCAGGCGCGCTTCGGAGTTCAACCTGCCCCGGCTGCAGACCATTGCCGCGTCCCTGGGGGAACGGTCGCTGGCGCTCTCGCCGCTGCTGGTCTCGCTGTATGACCTTGCGTCGTCGGTCAGTGACTGCGAGCTGACGGCGAAGGGGCATTCCAACCTGATCAGCCGCAGAGAGTATGAGGGCATGGCCCACGAGGTGATCGACTTCATCAACGACGGCGCAGCGCTCAAGCGGATCCTGCGAAGGGTCGGCGACGGCGTCACCGCGTTCATCGGCGGTGAGACCGGGTACCGCGAGACCGAGCGCAGCAGCATCCTCGCCGTGCCGTATAAAATCAGCGGCAGCCGGGCGGGCGTGCTTTCGGTGATCGGGCCGATGCGGATGGATTACTCAGGCGATACCGCGATCCTCTCCTACGTGGGAGAGGTCGTCAGCAGGCTGCTGAGCGAGAACGCGGATCAATAAACAGAAGGGAATGAGCGATCAAATGGAAGACATAAAGAAAGAAACCCCGACGCCGGAAGAGGAGCAGACGACGGCCCCGGCTCCCGCCGGAGAAGCGGCGGAGGAGAAAAAAGAAGAAAAGGCGGAGGAGAAAAAAACCTCCAAAAAGAAAAAGGACAAATCCGCCGAGGAGGCGGAAAAGCTCAAGGCGGAGCTGGATACGGTCAAGGACAAACTGATCCGCGCGCTGGCGGAATATGACAATTTCCGCAAGCGCAGCGCGAAGGAAAAGGCGGACGCCTACGTTTTCAGCAAAGCGGACGTGATCGAAAAGCTTCTGCCGGTGATCGACAATTTCGGCAGAGCCGCAGAGAACGACAAGGCGAGCTTCGAGGACTACAAAAAAGGGATCGAAATGATCTACAAGCAGTTCCTTGAAATTTTCGCGAACCTGGGCGTGGAATCCTTCGGCGAGAAGGGCGAGACCTTCGACCCGAATATCCATTCCGCGGTCATGCACATCGAGGACGAGCAGTACGGCGAGGGCGAGATCGTGGACGTATTCGCCAAGGGCTACCGGCTGGGCGAGAAGGTCCTCAGACCCGCGACGGTGCGCGTCGCAAACTGAATTTGTTAAAAATATCAACTGAATATACGGAGGAATGAATTATGTCTAAAGTCATAGGAATCGATTTGGGAACCACCAACAGCTGCGTAGCGGTCATCGAGGGCGGCGAGCCCGTGGTCATCGCCAACGCGGAAGGCGCGAGAACGACCCCCTCGGTCGTCGCGTTCGGCAAAAACGGCGAGCGGCTGGTCGGCCAGGTCGCGAAGCGTCAGGCCATCACCAACCCCGACAAGACCGTTTCTTCCATCAAGCGTCAGATGGGCTCTTATTATCACGTGACCATCGACGGCAAAAAGTACACCCCGCAGGAGATCTCCGCGATGATCCTGCAGAAGCTGAAGGCGGACGCCGAGGCTTATCTCGGCGGCACGGTCAGCGAGGCGGTCATCACCGTCCCCGCGTATTTCACCGACGCGCAGCGTCAGGCCACCAAGGACGCGGGCAAGATCGCCGGCCTTGACGTCAAGAGAATCATCAACGAGCCCACGGCGGCGGCGCTGGCCTACGGCGTGGATAAGGAGAATGACCAGAAGGTCATGGTTTACGACCTGGGCGGCGGCACCTTCGACGTCTCCATCATCGAGATGGGCGACGGCGTGCAGGAAGTCCTCGCTACCGCGGGCAACAACCGTCTGGGCGGCGACGATTTCGACCAGAGAATCATCGACTGGATCGTGGGCGAGTTCAAAAAGAGCGACGGCATCGACCTCAGAGGCGACAAGATGGCCATGCAGCGCCTGAAAGAGGCGGCGGAGAAGGCGAAGATCGAGCTCTCCGGCGTGACCAACTCCACCATCAGCCTGCCCTTCATCACCGCGGACGATTCCGGCCCCAAGCATCTTGAGCTGACCCTCACCAGAGCGAAGTTCAACGAGCTGACCGCGGACCTTGTGGAATCCACCATGGGTCCCGTCCGTCAGGCGCTGGCCGATTCCGGCCTGAGCGCGAGCCAGCTTGACAAGGTCCTGATGGTCGGCGGTTCCTCGAGAATCCCCGCCGTGCAGGAAGCGATCAAGTCCTTCACCGGCAAAGAGCCCTTCAAGGGCATCAACCCCGACGAGTGCGTGGCGGTGGGCGCCGCGATTCAGGCGGGCGTTCTGGGCGGCGAGGTCGAAGGCCTGCTGCTGCTCGACGTTACGCCGCTGTCCCTGGGCATCGAGACCCTCGGCGGCGTCTGCACCAAGATCATCGAGAGAAATACCACCATCCCCACCAAGAAGAGCCAGGTCTTCTCCACCGCGGCGGACAATCAGACCTCCGTTGAGGTTCACGTGCTGCAGGGCGAGAGAGAATTCGCGAAGGACAACAAGACCCTCGGTATGTTCCATCTGGACGGCATCATGCCCGCAAGACGCGGCGTGCCGCAGATCGAGGTGACCTTCGATATCGACGCCAACGGCATCGTCCACGTATCCGCGAAGGATAAGGGCACCGGCAAGGAGCAGTCCATTTCCATCACCTCCTCCACCAACATGTCCAAGGAGGACGTGGAAAAGGCGGTCAACGAGGCCAAGCAGTACGAGGCGGAGGACAAGAAACGCCGCGAGGAGATGGACATCCGCAACAACGCCGACCAGATGGCGTATCAGACCGAGAAGCTGCTGAACGAGAACGGCGATAAGTTCTCCGACAGCGACAAGGCGGACATCAACGCGAAGCTCGACGAGCTGCGCGAAGCGCTCAAGGGCGAGGATATCAACCTGATCAAGACCCGCAGCGAAGCGCTGACCCAGGCGTTCTACGCCATCTACGCCTACTATGTAGATCAGAGCTTCAGCTGGCTTCCCTTCAAGTCCGACAACCGGAGCCGCTACCTCACGGTGCTGGACAGCGCCTCCAAGGTCTCCAAGCGGTTCTGGCCCCTGTTCCTTGCGCCGCTTATCTGGATGCACTACGACCGCAAGGACTACAAGACGGGCCTTTCGCTTGCTGAACGCGGCCTCAAGAAGGCCCCGAATCATCCGGTGATGCTCCAGATCAAGGCCGATATGCTTTACAGGCTCGAACGTTACGGCGAAGCCGCCACCATTTACGAGAAGAGCGCTGCCGACTACCTGGAACGCACGGGCAAGTCCATTCGCTACTGGTGCTCTGTCCTGAACCTCATCCGCATC
>CACYHJ010000150.1 GCA_902774165.1 Oscillospiraceae bacterium | reverse complement strand
CTTCAGGAATACCGGCTCGACGGCGCACAGCTGCAGGTTCGGCGTCTCGGTCCGGCTGTCGGTCAGGCGGGCGTAGCACTGCACCTTTTCCGCGCCGTCCGTCCCGCCGGTGTTGGTCACGTCCACCCTCAGCTTCACGCAGTCCCCGTCGGCGCAGATCAGCGTCGGCGCGGAGAACGCAAAGCTCGTGTAGCTCAGACCGTAGCCGAAGGGATAGACCGGCTTCCCGTTCATATACCGGTAGGTTCTGCCCCGCATGGAATAATCGGTGAACTCCGGCAGCGGCGCTTCGGCGTCATAGAACGTGATCGGCAGCTTCC
The DNA here is from genome assembly GCA_902774165.1 of Oscillospiraceae bacterium. Taxonomy (GTDB): domain Bacteria; phylum Bacillota; class Clostridia; order Oscillospirales; family Acutalibacteraceae; genus RGIG2774. The sequence continues at coordinate 6,200 of CACYHJ010000150.1, read as the reverse complement.
CGCAGGGGGAGAATTCGCCGGCGATGGCGCGGGCGATCGCGAGACCGCCCATGGCGCCGGGATACCAGGCGTGGAACACGGCTTTGGCGTGCGAACGCACCCGCGGCCCCAGATCCGCGCAGCTGCCGCACATCACGACGACCACCACGTTTTCGCAGACGCCGCAGACCGCCTCAGCGAGATCCCGCTGGCATTTGGGCAGATACAGCGTCTTGCGGTCGCCGCCGTCGGTGAAATCGTTGGAGAAGCCCAGCTCCTCGCCCTCGATATCACGGTCAAGCCCGAGGCAGAGCACGGTCAGGTCCGCGTCCTGCGCCGCCGCGACGCCTTCGCTTTCGAGATTGCAGAAGCCGTCCCAGCGTTTCCCCGGGTCCTGATAGACCGGGGAGCCGTCGGCGACGGTGATCTCACTGTCGGCAAAGACCTTGCGGATGCCGTCCGCCACGGTGAAGTATTCGTCCGCGTGGCCGTGGTAATTGCCCTCCAGCGCGGTGACGGACATGGCGTTGGGGCCGATGACGGCGATTTTCCGTTTTTTCGTTTTGTCCAACGGCAAAAAGCCGTTCTGATTCTCTAAAAGGACCAGCGTCTCCTCCGCGGCGCGCAGGTTCAGCGCCTTATGCGCCTTACAGGACACGGCGGAGAACGGGATCTCGGCGAAGGGGCGCTCCGGCTCGAATTCACCCAGCATCACCCGGATGGTATACAGCCGCACCGCGGCGGCGGTGATCTCCTCCTCGGTCACAAGGTCCTGCTCATAGGCCTCGGTCAGCGAACGGTACGCATCGCCGCAGTTCAGCTCGCAGCCCGCCTTCAGCGCGGCGGCGGCCGCCGCCGGGAGGGAATCGGTACAGTGATGGCCGTTGAAGATATCCGCGACTGCGCCGCAGTCGGAGACGAAATAGCCCAGGAAGCCCCAGCGCTTGCGCAGGATCTCCCCGATCAGCGTTTTTGAGGCGCAGCAGGGCTCCCCGTTGGTGCGGTTATAGGCGCCCATCACGCCGGCGACGCCCGCCTTCACGGTCTGATAGAACGCGGGCAGATAGGTCTCCTCCAGATCTTTCGGGCTCGCCTTCGCGTCGAACCCGTGACGCTGCTTCTCCGGCCCGGAATGCACGGCGAAATGCTTCGCGCAGGCCGTGGCCTTATAGAATTCCCCGTCGCCCTGCAGCCCTTCGACAAACGCGGCGCCCACCGCGCCGGTCAGGAACGGGTCCTCGCCGCAGGTCTCCTGTCCCCTGCCCCAGCGGGGATCGCGGAAAATATTGATATTGGGCGCCCAGTAGGTCAGCCCCTTGAAAATATCCCGGTCGCCGTAAGAGACGCTGCGGTTGTATTTCGCCCTGCCCTCGGTGGAGATCGCGTCCGCCACCTCCCGCACCAGCGCGGGATTGAAGCTTGCCGCCATCCCGATGGACTGGGGGAACACCGTGGCGACGCCGGCGCGCGCCACGCCGTGGCAGGCCTCGTTCCACCAGTTGTAAGCGTGGATGCCCAGCCGCTCAATCGCCGGGGCGTCGTAGACCAGCTGCGAAATCTTCTCGTCCAGCGTCATCTGCGCAACGATTTTTTCCGCCCTTGCGCGGGCTGTTTCATACTTCATATAAACCGTCCTTTCCGGAAGGAAAAATATAACACCAGCCGCCGGCGCTGCAGCCGCGGCTGATGCTATCATATCATATTATTGCCGGGACCGCAAGAGGGTGCGGGAAAACAGCCGGGGAGGCTCCCGCCCGACGGGCGCTTACAGCAGCGCGGCGATATCCCCGACGGTCTTAATCATCGGCAGCTTGCTGTCCGGCAGCGAGACGTGATATTTCTCCTCGATGGCGACGGCGATGTTCATCAGGTCAAAGGACGTCGCGCCGATGTCGCTGCGCAGGGACGCTTCCTCCGTCACCGCTTCGGGCTCGATTTCCACATATTCACAGATAATCTCAACAATTTCCTTCAGCATGAAACTTCCTCCATGATTTCTCCGAGTGTTTTTTCGGGGTTTTCGATCCCGGCGAGGATCGTGCGCACGACGCCCGCGTGAAAGCGCTCGACCTCCTCGTCGGTGGTGAGCCACAGGCGGTGGATATAGGAAAAGACGTAGCGTTTTTCAAAGGGATCCCGCAGCGCGAGGGTATAGACCGGGATGACGTAATAGCCGATATTGTATCCGGCAATCTCATATTTCCTGCCGCCGAAGGTGTTTTCGTCCAGCGGGAGATAAGAGAACATCATGCTGTTGGCGGACTGCAGCAGCGTCAGATGAAACCGGCGCAGCTCCGTTTCACGGACGGTCAGATACGGCACGTCGGAGTGGCGGAACAGGAACGCCTGGGTCTGCGCCAGCTGGTCGAGGGTCTGCCGGAAGGTCTTGTCCTCCCGCAGGATCTCCCGCCAGGGCATGGGGGACGCCAGCGTGCCGCCGCAGCGCTTCTCTTTGACGGTTTTCCGGCGCGGGCACAGCACCCAGAACAGGGAGTCGTTCGCGTGCCGGTTGATTGCGGAAAGATACAGCCGCATGCCCAACTGCACCACCCATTCCGGGCTCAGGCGGTTCTCGGCGACAAAGGCGTCGATCTTCGCGCTGTCCTCCCGGCTCAGCCGCAGCTTGAGCAGGTGGGTCTTATCGTTGAGCGGCATATAGACGAAGGGCATATTCAGGTCTTTTTTGTGCACGAGGCGGCTGTGACGGTCCAGCACCTTCGGCCCGTTCATCGCGTTGAACACGGGGCGGCGGTCCATCACGACCCAGTCCTCAAGGATTTTGCCCTCCTTCGCAAGATGCTCCTCCAGCGCCGGGTTATCCTGCTCCGAGGCGATGATATCCTCATACCGGGACAGCGGCCGCGGCATCGGCGTGCCGTTTTTCAGGCTGTCGTAGACCGCCAGCAGGTCCTTGAAAAACATGAACGCCGCCATCGCGTCCATGATCATGTGGGACGCGTTGAGATAAATCCCGCTGCCGCCGCCCGGCGCGCGGAAAAAGATGACGCGGAAGGTCTCGCCCCCGAACACGTCCAGCTTCGTGGACGCGTCGGCATCCAGCACCCGCTCCTGCTCCTGCCTTGTCCGGAAGGTTTTCAGCGGGATCTTTTCCAGCCGGTATTCGTCGAGGAAATACTCCCGGATCTTCAGCCCCTGCCGGAACAGCCGCAGCCGCAGGCAGTCGTTGCGGGCGATCTCGAGATTGACCGCCTTCACCAGCAGCGAAAAATCCAGCTCCTCGTCAAACACAAGAGAAAAAGGGATATGCGTCGCCTGCATATGCAGGGTATAGCGCCACATATACTGCACCATATCCTGCGAATGGATCAGATGATAGATCGTTTTGTTTTTCTGCGGTTTCATCGCCGTTCTCCGTTCTTTATTGATTCGTTTTCCGCAGGATCTTCCCGGTGGCGGTCTTTTCCAGCGGCTCATCCCGCACGATCAGCCGCGCCACGGTCCGGGAGGTGGGCGCGTTCAGGTTGATCCGGTCGGTCAGCGCCTGCAGCGCGGCAGATACGTCGGCGATCCCCTCCCGGTCGGCGTATTCCCGGTCCGGATAGACCGCGGCGACGATCATGTCGTCCTCCGCATAGACAAGGACCTCGCTGACCAGCGGGCTTGCCTGATATTTCTTCTCGATCCCCTCGGGCGACACGTTTTCGCCGTTGGAGAGAATGATCAGGTTCTTCACCCGCCCGGTGACGAACAGCTGCCGGTCCTCGGTCAGATACCCGATGTCGCCGGTTTTCAGCCAGCCGTCCTCGGTAAACATGGCGGCGGTCTCCTCCGGCCGCTTGTAATAGCCGATCATGCGGCAGGGCGTTTCCACCTGGATCTCGCCGTCGCGGATGCGGGCCTCGCAGATGTTCATGACCCTGCCCACGCAGTCCAGCGCGGTATCCTGATCCGGCACGGTGATCTTGCAGCCGGATTCGCTCATGCCGTAGCCCTGCCGCAGGAAGATCCCCATCGCGTCGAAGGCGCGGCAGAGCGCGGGGTCCAGATACGCGCCGCCGGAGAGCATCATGTCAAGGTTGCCGCCGGTCACCCGCGCCGCAGCCTCTTTGGGCGTGAGAGAGGGCTCCCTTGCCTGCAATGCGCGGATGCGGCCCAGCAGCGCCTGCGCCAGCATCGGCACCACGCGCATCTGATTCGGCTTGAAAATCAGCAGGTTTTTGAACAGGTCGCGGATATCGCCGTTCAGGCACAGCACGTTGCCGTTCTTCAGCGGGCCGAGGTAATCGGTCACAAAGCAGAAGATGTGGTACAGCGGCAGCACCGAGAGGATCACGTCCGCCCGGTTGACGATATCGTTGTAGGGCTTGAACATCATATTGCTCACCAGCGCCTTGCCGGAAAGCATCACGCCCTTTTTGTCCCCGGTGGTGCCGGAGGTATAAATCAGCAGGGAGCACTCCGCCGGATCGACCTTTACGTCGGACAGCGCAGCGTAGGGGGACGCGTCGTTATATTCCTCATAAATCTTTTCAAAGTCGGCGTGGTCGCCCAGGTTCACCGCCTCCCGCACCGCGGGACAGAGCGCACGGACCGTCTCCAGCTTCGGCGCGAATTCCGGCCCGTAGAGAATCACGGTCACGTCCGCGTCGTTGATGATTTCGGCGGCCTCCTGCGCGGGCGCGTCCGGCGGGATCGGCACCGCGACAAACCCGCCGATGATGATGCCCGTCAGGCAGGTGATGTACTCATAGCTGCTTTTGCTGATGATGGCGACGTGCGTCCGCTCCGGCAGAAGGGAACGCAGCCGGCGGCAAAACGCGAGGCTGTCGGCGCGCACCTTGCCGAAGGAGCGCTCCTGCATGGCGCCGTCGCGGAGAAACCGGATAAACGTCCGGTCGTTGAATTTTACCGGCGCCGCATCCAGCAGCTCCCGGATCGTCGGCACGTTCTGAAGCTCTTTCATTTTCTTCTCTCCCAATCCGTATTGCTGGATCCGCCCGACATCATGATCCGAAGACAAGGAACAAAACCGTACAGATTCAACAATCATTGCACTAATTATAGCAGACTGTTTGTTACGAATGCATGACAAATATGAACAAATATTAGATAATTTATATAATTACTATTAATTATGGCAAAAGAATTTCATATTTTCCGTTTGATAATTTCATCAGAAAACATTAAACAAAAAAGCATATAACTGTCCGGAAAAAACGCGCCGGTCCCGCCCGGATTGTGTGTCAGCGCTCTTGACTTTCCGCGTGTTTTCGGCTATGATTTTTGTGATAAAAGGACGGACAACCGTCAGAAAAAGGAGCGAGAATATCATGTCATGCACAACCGTTCTTGTGGGCAAAAACGCCTCGAACGACCGGTCCACCATGATCGCGCGGACGGACGACGGGCATTTTGACGTAAAAAAAATGACCGTCGTAACGCCGGCGAAACAGAAGAGAAAATACAAAAGCGTGATCTCCCACGTTGAGATCGAGCTGCCGGAGAACCCCATGCGGTACACGGCGTGCCCCAGCGTCAACCCGGCGAAGGGGATCTGGGCCGCCACCGGCATCAACGAGGCGAACGTGGGCATGACCGCCACGGAGACCATCACGTCGAACCCCCGCGTCCTGGCGGCGGACCCGTTAGTGGTGTACCGGAAAGCGAAGAAGCGCGGGGAAAAGGACGTGCCCGGCGGCATCGGCGAGGAGGACATCGTCGTGCTGGTGCTGCCCTATATCCGCTCCGCGCGGGAGGGCGTGCTGCGGCTGGCACAGCTGCTGGAGACCTACGGCACCTACGAATCCAACGGGATCGCCTTCAACGACGAAAACGAGGTCTGGTGGCTCGAGACCATCGGCGGGCACCACTGGATGGCAAAAAGGGTGCCGGACGACGCCTGCGTGATCGCCCCGAACCAGTTCGGCATGGATTCCTTCGATCTGGAGGACGCCTTCGGAGAACAGAAGGCCCACCTGTGCTCGGCGGACCTGCGGGAATTCATCGCGGACAACTGCCTGGACCTGAACCGGGACGGCGCGTTCAATCCCCGGGATATCTTCGGCTCCCACACCGACATGGACCACATCTACAACACCCCGAGGGCATGGTTCATGGGCCGGTATCTGACGCCCCGGTCCCACCGCTGGGAGGGCCCGGAGGCGGAATTCACCCCCGAGTGCGACCACATCCCCTGGGCGCTGACGCCGGACCGGAAAATTGCCGTCGAGGACGTGATCTACCTGCTCTCCGGCCATTAT
>CACYHJ010000149.1 GCA_902774165.1 Oscillospiraceae bacterium | reverse complement strand
TCTTCATTCGCGAAGAGTCTGCATTCCTTCATTAGCCCCGCAAGGGGCGACTTCATTGAAAATCACGGTGATTTGTATCCAAATCACCGTGATTTTCTGGTTGCGGAGGTGGGACTTGAACCACACGACCTCCGGGTTATGAGAGGTCGTTCGAGGTGTTTTCAGAGCGTTTCCGCCGCTTTCCGCGGCTCTTTACTCCGGTTCTCTTTCCGTTTGCGGCTTTCGTCCCCGATGTTTCCATACGCTGATTTTCTATTATGGGTCAGAATATGGGTCAGACGGTCGCCGGTCAGAATCGGAATCCGGTTTCTCAAAGAAAAGAATACCGCAAAACGCCGAATTTATCAAGAGCAGATTGCGGCGCAAATATCGCGTCGCTAAACAAAAAAATACGCCTCGGCAGGTTCCGGGGCGTGTTCTCTTACTCGCGCGAGAAGGAACATACGATTTGTTCTGATAGTTTCTTAACTGCGATCCGAATAAATGACAGGAGGTCATCTTTAGGCGGGAGAAAACGGTTAAGCTAAGGTAATTTACCCTTCTTAAACAGACCGATGCAGAAAGGGCAATAATACTCGGTTTGTCGGTTTCCCGGACTGAGGCAGGATCGTCCCGCCCTTGAACCGTTATACAATGAGAATTCCGTTTTTTATGAGCTCGTCCGCGAATTCGGACGCATCCTGCAGGGCGGTATCTGCGTCAACGTCATAAGCTTCCGTGAGCGCGGACGCCGCGGACGGAATATCCGCGCCGTTGACAAACGCTTTTATCAAAAAGGCGCCGGTATCGGAAAAGGAAAAGATCCCCTTGTGACGTTTAACCTCTTCGCTGACGGGGATCAGCAATACCTCGCCGCAGATTTCTCTGCAGATATAATTCCTGTTCAGTTTCATTTTGATCACAGCACCCGCTTCTCTGATTACGCTTTTTTGTTCAGGGGGATCGCGACGTTGGAGCAGAAACGCTTGTCCTCGTGGTAGAATTGCGCCACGCCGCCGTAGCTTTCCGCGATCGACATCACGGAGGACAGCCCTAAGGCGGTCCCTTTTCGGTTTGTGGACAGGTATTTTCCGTTGGCCTGGCGGACGTTTCCGTCAAAGCTGTTGGTGACGACGATATAAAGCTGCGCGTCGTTTTCCTCAAGAAATACCATGTCGATAAAACGGTCGTCCGTCTTCAGACAGGCGAGAACCGAGTTCTCCAGAATATTGCCGACGATCGTGCACAGATCGACGTCGGATATTTTCTGCGCATCGGAATAATTGATCCGCACGGTAAAACGGATCTTGTTCTGCGTGCAGATATGCCGGTAATAGTTGAGCAGGGCGTTCAGGGCGGCATTACCGGTATAGTTACGGATCTCGTTGCTCGGCAGGTCGTTTTCGTATTCTTTCAGGTATGCGCCGAGTTCGTCGATCTTTTCCATATTGTACAGCTCGAGCATGGTCCGGATGTTTTGACGGAAATCGTGCCGCGTCTTTTGCGACGCCTTGATAAAATTCTGCTGCGAATCGAACTGCGCTTCCCGCATTTCCAGCAGTTTCAGCCTTGTTTCCGTTTCGGCTCTGTTCAACAGGCCCTTGACCGCAAAATAATAACACGCATAAGTCAAAAAGAAAATCAGCAGAAGCACGATAAACGCCAGGAACGCAAAGAGCGTGAGACGGTTTCTGCCCCGCGCTGTTTCCATGATGGAGAACAACAGCATATTGAGCGCGAAAATACCGCATCCGAAGAGCGCGGAAACGCCCCACGGAATGGGGTTATCCATTCTGTCGACCAGATAGCCGCCGTATTTTTTGAGCGGGTGGGCAAGCAGCACGGCAAGAGTAACCGTGAGCGCGGGATGGATCGCCGCGGAAAGCACCGGTTTTTGCAGTGCCGTCGTATAGACGGCGATGCAGTCCGAAACGTTGGACATCACCGAAAAAAGCGCGACGACCGTGACAAAAACAGAGAGGGCTTTGACAAAGCTCGCCTTCAGGCTGCGCCAATACAGGAAAAAGCACAGCGGAAAGACAAACACGATCAGCAGATTCGGGTCAATGCGGAAACGGTATTCCAACCATGCCATAAGAAACGATACGCCGAGTATTGTCAGCAGCACCGAGACCGTCGTTCTGCGCCGGCCGTGCTTCAGCTGGTTTTTCATCGGGAAGAAGCAGAATGCGGCGGCGGGGAACAGCACGGATACGGAAATCAGCGGGATCAGCAAGCTCATTCACCTCCCTGCGGCGCGGCGGCGCGGATCTTCGCGAACTTGTAATTCAGCCAGGTCTCGCGCAGTTCTTTCTTCTTTTTTTGATGCAGCGGAAGCGTCGTTCCGTTCTGCATAATGCAGTTCCGATCCTCGATCCTGACGATATAGTCCATGTTGACGATCACACCCTTGACCAGCGTGAGGAACCGGCGGTCGAGGGAACCTTCCGCCTGAGAAAAGGTCATGCGGGTGCGGTATATTTCGCCGCTGAGAGCGGTAATAAGGATATAATTTCCCTGCGACTCAAGCATCAGGATCTCCGAAAAGGGCAGGCTGTAATTCTTTTTTGAATATGTAAAATGAAAAACGCCGGAAAGGTCCGTTTTTCTGCGCAGAACGTGATCCAGCACCCGGAAAACCTCATCCTTCTCGCACGGCTTTTTCAGATAGCCGACGGCAAAGACGGAAAAAGCGTCAAACGTAAACTCGCCGCTGGTCGTCAGGAACAGAATGGGCAGATCGTCGTCTGTTTCGCGAAGACGATTCGCCGTTTCCAGCCCGCTCATACCTTTCATATATATATCAAGGATAACGAGCGAATACCGGTATTTTGCGTAATCACGCAGCAGCGCCTCGCCGCTGTCGAACTGTGAGATATTCAGATCCAGCCCGTTCACGGTCTCGTATTCCCGCAGGATCTTTTCAAGCGTGATCCGGTCCGAATCCAGATCGTCCACGATCGCGATATGCACGGCCTTCCGCCCTTTCTCTTCAGGTAATTTATTATCTGCAAAGAATTGTGTCGAATTTGAACTTTGTTTTAATTATATCATAAACAACTGTAAAATGAACGGTTTGTTTTCACTTTCGGAAAGCCGATTATCCCAAAATGTTGAACTCGGCGATTGTTTGTTGTAGTATACAAAAGAATTTTGATGAAAAAAAGAAGGGATTCACATGAGAACGAAACGCGGTTTCACAAAGATATTTGCGCTTCTGCTGAGCGTGCTGATGCTGTTCGGCATGCTTCCGTCTTCGTCCGTGCTGTTCAGCGCGGCTGCTGCGACGACGGTGCGGTACGAAAAGTATACGCCGAATCAGAGCGGCCAGATCATCGAGGCAGGGCGCTATATCATCCAGAGCGCAAAATGGAATTATGTGCTTACGACTTCCGCCTATTCCGGCGGCAGCGACCGCGGACTCAACGCGAGCACCGACGTGACCGTGAACGGCAATGAGATCACCGCGCCCGACGCAGTGGTCGTTACCATCGCGCCGGTTTCGGGCTCCTCGAACCTTTACACGGTAAAAACGGACGACGGCAAGTATCTTTCCATCGCCGACGCGCAGAGCAACAACAAAATGAACGCATATTTTGTGAATACCTCTACGCAGGTCAAAGCGCTGGTCTACAACGACGATGAGCAGGGGCTTGTTGTGGGTCTCGCGAATCCCACCGATTCCAACAACTACTGCCTCAACGCCCACACGGCGAACTGGTTCGGCGGCTACAGCGGCGGTATTGAGGACGATAATCTCACGCCGAACCGTCTGTATCTCTATAAAGAGATCGTGGAGACCACCGAGGATCCCACCGAGCCGACCAACCCCACCAATCCCGGCTCGCTTCCGCCGAAAGAGGGATATCACGTGGCGGTTTCCACCGAGATCATCTACGAAAAATACACGCCGAACAAATCCGGCCAGTATATCGAGCCGGGCAAATATTTTATTTATAACCATAGCCGCAACGTCGTACTTTCCGGGCAGGCAGCCACCAACGGCGGTATCACTGCCAGCCAGGATTTCACAATTACCGGCGATCTGATGGTCGCTCCGGAAGAGTATCTTGTTACCATCGCTGCAGTGCCCGGGCAGACGAACCTTTATTATTTGCAGACGAGCTACGGGAATTTCGTTTCCATCGCGGCTTCCAATAACAGAAACTCTGCTTCTTTGGTTTCCGCCTCAGTGCCGAACCATCCGCAGCTGCGCGCAGTCGTAAACAGCAACACCGATTACGTGGCGATCGGCCATGCGACCAGCGACTATTTCCTCAATGCGTATTCCAACCCTTATGCTTTCGGTGTTTATAGCCAGGGCCTCAGCAACGCGCAGAACCAGCTGACGCTCTACCGTGAAACCAAGGTGACGACGGAAGTATACGTGCCCGATTATCCCAACGAAGGCGCGGTAGGCCTGCAGAAGGAGGCCGAGGGCATCGACTTCCAGAACACCGGTCTTGCGCAGGTCAACCTTTCCCTTGAAGCTGTCGCTCCCTTCTATACCAGCGGCGTGGACGTGCTGTTCATCACCGACGTTTCCAACTCCATGGCATGGGCCGCCGGCGGAAAGCTGATCCCCGACAGCGGGCAGACCAGTAAGCTGGAGGATATGCAGGCCGCGGTTTCCGCGTTCACGGACGCCATCATGGAACCGAACACCGGCAGCACCATAGAAAGCAACAACACCGTAACGTTCGTCACCTTCGGCGGCTGGGATCCCAACCGCAACAGCACTTCCTATAATGATTATATCGATCCCACCCGCAGACTGATCACCGCCTCCCCGGATCCGAGTGCGGTAAAAACAGCTGTGAACAACATCCGGATGCGCAAGGATGACAACGGTTATTATCTGTCCTTTGACGGCTCTAACCCCACGCTGAAAAACTACGGCAATACCCAGTACGACTATGCGTTTATGGAGGGCTATAACGCGGTCGGCGCCATCAAGCAGGCATATAAAAACGAGACCGGAAAAGAATACGACGATTCCGGCCGCGAGATCTTCGTGATCTTCATCTCCGACGGCGCGCCCACCAACTTCAACGGATATCAGTACAAGAAAGTAACCAACCAGGCCGCGACCAGCTATTATTCCGAAACCGACTCCAACGGCGGCACCGCGACCGTATACAACAGCAACAACTCCACGAACCAGAACTACACGCAGCAGAGCTGGTACAATTTCATTCAGCAGAACAATCACGTCTGGGCGACCAAGCTCTTCAACCTGCCGAAAATCGCGGGCATGGACACCATCGGCATCGACTTCCTGAACGGCGGTTTCGAGGTCGGCAGCAGCCAGTGGATCTTCACCCCCGGCAGCAACATGGACCTGGGCGACGTGCTCAGCACCCTGGTGCAGGGCGAGACGCTGGATATCCTCACCGCCGACAACCAGGCGCAGCTTGCCAAAGCCCTTGCAGACGAGGCAAAAGAGGTTTCCATGCTGTCCAGTTACGTGTCTACCACCGATAAGCTGGGCGCGCAGTACAACCTGCAGATGGCCAATTACGTGATCAACCCGCTGGACGGCACACACATCCCGCTTTCCGATTATTCGGTCCGTCCCTCCATCACGGTTTCCAAATCTCCCACGGTCCACAGCGGCAGCACCGAAGGGCAGGTCGGCACCGTGATCGGCGATCCGGTCGTCATTGAAAAGGTCACCTTCAACGACGAAGGCACCGAGGCCTATTCCAACCTGATCGACAACGGCAGAACCAATATTTTCACCAACGGCGTGATCCACGCGGTGAACTTCTCCTATAACGCCACCAACGCGACCGTCGTTTATGAAGACGTTGAGATCCCGCCGGAATCGTTCCACTGGAACGTGAGCAAGCTCACCGAGGATCAGCTGACCCTGAGCTACTACGTCAACCTTGACGGCGCCGGCGACCGCACGGTGGAGGACGGCGTTTACGAAACCAACGAATTCGCCACCATCACCTATAAGACCCACGACGGCATTGAGGTTTCCGAGGATTACGAAAAGCCCGAGCTCGAATGGGAAAACAAGATCACCGTCATCAAAAAATGGACGGATGCGGACGTTTCGCACGATCCCATCACCGCCCGCATCGTTTACACCGCGCCGAACGGCGCGCAGGAGTTCGTCTCCGAAACGTTTACCCTTTCGGATGAGAACAACTGGACGGCGGACGTGAAGACCACCGTTCCCACGCTTGCCGCTAACGGCACGTTCAGCGTGACGGAAGCCGCGGTGGACGGGTATAAGTCCATTTCCGGCGAGCTGGTCGTCAACACCGTCACGGAAGTGGTGGACAACAAAACCATCACCAAGCACAACCTTGAGATCTCCCTGTACAACTCGCCCGTAAACGAGACCACCGTGTTTGAGGTGACCAAGTCCTGGGCGGACGGCGAGATCAACGATCACGCGGACGACCCCGTGGAGGTGGAGCTTTACTGCAACAACCAGCCCACCGGCAAGACCGCGACGCTCTCCGCCGCGAATCACTGGACCTATACATTCCTTGATCTGCCCCTTGCGGTGAACGGCGCCAAGGCCGTGTATTCCGCGCACGAGAACACCGAGATCGAGGATTACATCTCCACGCCCGGCGTTGTGGAAAATATCAATGCAAGCGACATTCCCGCGGGCGCGAAGATCCTCGAC
>CACYHJ010000148.1:1781-8428 GCA_902774165.1 Oscillospiraceae bacterium | reverse complement strand
GGCTTGGCGGGAACCTTGCCGTCGGTGGGGTTGTCGTCCGCGGGGGGATCGGTGTGATCGTTGCTGCAGGCAAACGCCACGGTGTATTTCAGCGAGCCGTCTTCATTATAGATGATGGGCAGGGTGATGGAATTGCCTTCCGCGAACGCGGTGACCGCGAACATAAAGGAGAAGGCGATCATCGTCAGCGCGAGAAAAACGGAAATCGTTTTTTTCATGGTTTGTTTCCTCCGTTTGTTTTGGATTCGGATGCGCTCCGCCGGGAACGCATATTGGTAATATCACACTATTGATTATAGTTTGACCGCGCGGATTTGTCAAGAAAAAACGACCCCCTTTCGGGGAATTTACGGTTTGTTTAAAAAAACGGAACGGATTTTACGCAAATCGTTTCAGGTTTGTTAAATACTCGTCATAATTTGTTTTTTTGCGCCGGGCACAGATTCTTGAAAATACCTCTTGACCTTTTTACATTTTCCATATATAATATATCTGTTATCTGAAGTTATGAACAGCCTAATTTCTGTCATGCGGCGTGTGGGTCCTGTGCGACGGATCGCCGCGAACCATGTCAGGCGGGAGACCGAGCAGCATTAAGCGGTATGACCGTGCGACACAGCTCGCCTGCACGCCGCATGACAGAGATTAGGCTTTCTTTGTGAGGTTCTATGTATCAGGTCCTTTACCGAAAATACCGTCCGCAGGTGTTCGCCGACGTGGTCGGCCAGCCGCAGGTGACAAAGGTGCTTGCCGAGCAGGTCAGCTCGGGCAGGCTTTCTCACGCTTACCTGTTCACCGGGTCCCGCGGCACGGGCAAAACAACCTGCGCGCGTATTTTCGCCAAGGCGGTCTGCTGCGAGCATCCGAAGGGCGGCGATCCCTGCTGCGAATGCGAGATCTGCCGCGGCATCGACAGCGGCAGCATTCTGGATTATTCCGAGATGGACGCCGCCAGCAACCGCAGCATCGAGGATATCCGCCGCATCCGGGAAGAGGCGTGGATCGCTCCCGCCCGCGCGAAGCGGCGCATCTACGTGCTCGACGAGGTGCATATGCTCACCAACGAGGCCTTCAACGCCCTTCTGAAGATTCTGGAGGAGCCGCCGGAGCACGTGATTTTCATCCTCGCGACGACGGACGTGCAGAAGCTGCCCGGCACGATCCTCTCCCGCTGCCAGCGGTTTGACTTTATGCGCATCGAGCCGCAGCTGATTTCCGCCCGGCTCGTTCAGGTTGCTGCGGCGGAAAACCGTGTGCTGACCGAGTCCGCCGCGGCGATGATCGCCGGGATGGCGGACGGCGCCATGCGGGATTCACTCTCCATCCTCGACCGCTGCATGAGCGAGCCCGGTGAAATCGACGAGGCTGCGGTGGCCGCCGCGGTGGGGCTTGTGGGCAAGGACGCGCTGTTCCGGCTGGCGGACGCGGTCTGCCGGGGCGACAGCTCCGAGGCGATCCGCATGGTGAACGAGTTTCACCGCTCCTCCTGCGACAGCGAGCGTCTGTGCAGCGACCTGCTGACGCACTTCCGCAATTATATGATCGTGCGCAGCGTCCGGCAGCCGGAGACCATTGTGGTCTGCACCCGTGCCGATATGGAAAAATACCGGCAGCGCGCCGCCGCGGCGCCCCTTGAGAAAATCCTGTTCTTTATTGACGTGCTCAGCGAGACCGCCGAAAAGCTCAAACGTAGCACCAACGGCGTGGTCGACGCAGAAACGGCGATCCTGCGGCTTTGCAGACCGGAGCTCTCCGAGACCGAAAACGCGCTTGTGACGCGGATCCGCATGCTGGAAAAACGGATCGCGGAGCTGGAAGCCCGACCCGCGGCGCAGCCTGCCGCTCCGGTCCCCGCGGCGCAGCCGCCGCGGACAGAGGCGGAGACGATCCCGGAACCGGCGCAGCCGACGGCCTCGCCCGCCGCTCCGGCGCTTGCTCAGGCTCCCCCTCCGCCGACAGCGAAAAACGATCCGCCGACGAAAGCGGAGGCCGCTGAGAAGCCTTCGGCGCCCGTTGCGGAGGATTTCCCGGCAATGCCGTCTGACGACGCGGAGGACGACCCGCCCATGACGATGCCCTTCGGCGATGCGGACGACGACCCGCCGATGCCGCCGCCCTTCGGCGATGCGGACGACGATCCGCCGATTCCGCCGCCCTTCGGCGATGCGGACGACGATCCGCCGATGCCGCCGCCCTTCGGCGATGCGGACGACGATCCGCCGATGCCGCCGCCCTTCGGCGACGCGGACGACGACCCGCCCATGACAATGCCCTTCGGCGATGCGGACGACGACCCGCCGATGCCGCCGCCCTTCGGCGACATGGACGACGATCCGCCGATGCCGCCGCCCTTCGGCGATGCGGACGACGACCCGCCGATGGCGATGCCCTTCGGCGACGCGGATGACGACCCGCCCATGCCGATGCCCTTCGGCGACGCGGACAGCGCTCCGCCCTCGGCGCCTGCCGTGCCGGCGGGGGATCCGGGACCGCGCCCCTTTGAACAGTGGCCGGCGGTCTGCGACGAGATCCTTCGCATCTCCCCCATGTTCTGCGGCTTTACGCCCGGCTCCGCGGCGACGGAAAACGGAAACAGCCTGATTCTGTCCTCGCCGATGCCCACCTTCAAAGCGATCATGACCGGCAGCACGGCGCTGGTGGAGGCAATCCGCCGCGCGGTGAAGAACGTTACCGGCAGAGATTACGATATTAAATTCGCATAATAAATATTACTATAAATACAGAAAGGACAATTCCCATGAAAGCAAGAATTCCCGGCGCCCCCGACAGAGGCAATATGATGAAGAAAGTGCAGGAAATGCAGGAGAACATGCAGCGTGTGCAGGAAGAGGTGGAAAACACCGAGTTTTCCGCGTCCTCCGGCGGCGGCGCGGTGGAGATCACCGTCAACGGCAAAAACGAGATCCTGTCCGTGAAGATCAGCCCCGACGTGGTGGATCCCGAGGATACCGAAATGCTGGAGGATCTGATCCTCGCGTCGGCGAACGAAGCGCTCAGAAAAGCCTCCGAGACCATGGAGCGCGAAATGGGCAAGGTGACCGGCGGCATGCCGAGCATACCCGGTATGCCCAATCTGTTCTGATTTCAGAAAAATCGTTGTCTGACCGGCTGCCGGATTGAACGCGGCAGCCGAAAGAAGGAGTTTGTTTATGGCTCAGGGAGCAGCGCCGCTGCGCAGGCTGTCCGAGAAATTCGCCCGCATGCCGGGCATCGGCAGAAAAACCGCGCAGCGACTGGCTTATTATATCATTTCACTGCCTGCGGAGGAGTCCAAAGCGCTGGCGGAGGCGATCACGGACGCGTGCGCCAACATCCATCGCTGCCCGGTGTGCTGCGATTATACCGAAGGTGAAAAATGCGCGATCTGCGACGACGAACGCCGGGACCGCGGCCTGATCTGCGTGGTGGAGCAGCCGCAGGATCTTCTGGCGATCGAGCGCACAAGGGAATACAACGGCACCTATCACGTCCTGCACGGCGCGATCTCGCCGCTGGACGGGATCGGCCCGGACCAGCTCACCGTGAAGGAGCTGCTCGCGCGGGTCTCCTCCGGCGAGGTGCGGGAGGTCATTATGGCCACCGATTCCGACACCGAGGGCGAGACCACGGCCATGTATCTGTCCAAGCTGATCAAGCCCTTCGGCCCGCTTGTGACGCGCCTTGCCTACGGGATCCCCGTCGGGTCTGACCTGCAGTACGCCGATGAGGTCACGCTTTCGCGCGCCATCGACGGCCGCAGAGAAATGCAATAAGAATCAGGGGTTGATTTTACATATGGAAAAGAAATACGCCATTACCTACGATATCGGCACCACCGGTGTGAAATGCTGCGTGTTCGCGCTGTCCGACAAGGTCGAGATCCTCGGCAGCGCTTCGGCGGGCTACGGTTTGTACGTCATGCCCGACGGCGGCGTGGAGCAGGAGCCCGACGAGTGGTGGAGCGCCATGTGCGAGACCACCGCGGTCGCCGTTGAAAAAGCCGGCATTTCGGTGCAGCAGATCGAGGGCATCTCCTTCTGTTCGCAGATGCAGGGCCTTGTGCTTGTGGACCGGGACGGGACCCCCGTACACCGCGCCATGAGCTACATGGACCAGCGGGCGAGGGAAGAGCTGAAAAAAGGGATGGCCCACGGCGCGCAGATCGCCGGCGCCAACATCCCGAAGCTGATCAAGTCCCTGAGAATCACCGGCGCCGTGGCGGCCTCCGTCAAGGACCCCGTATGGAAATATAAATGGATCGAGGCCCATGAGCCGGAGAATTTCAAACGCGCGTATAAATGGCTTGACGTCAAGGAGTATCTGATCTGCCGCATGACCGGCCGCTGCGTGATGACCTATGATTCCGCCTTCTCGACACTGCTGTACGATATCCATCACAGAACGTGGAGCCGCGCCATGTGCGATATGCTGGGCGTGAATTTTGACCATATGCCCGAAATCATCGCCTCCTCCGACAAGGTGGGCGGGCTGCGGGAGCAGCAGGCCGCGGAGCTCGGGCTGAAGCCGGGCACCGCCGTGTTCGGCGGCGGCGGAGACGCGTCGCTGATCGGCGTGGGCGCCGGAGCGGTGGACCTGGGCGACACGCACGTCTATTCCGGGACCTCCGGCTGGGTGTCGACGGTCACCGACCGGAGCGTCGTCGATACCTCCGCGATGATCGCCGCCATCGTCGGCGCGGACGCGGAACGCTACAATTATTTCGCCGAGCTGGAGACCGCCGGCAAGTGTCTGGAATGGGTCAAGGACCACCTGGCGCTGGACGAGATCGGCATCTACCTGCAGAAAACCCACGTGGCGGACGAATACGAGGGAAAATATACCAGCCTCTATGATTATATGACCGAGGTCGTTCTCCGGGTCCCCGCGGGAAGCGGCGGGGTGGTCTTTACCCCCTGGCTGCACGGCAATCGCTGTCCCTTTGAGGACCCGAACGCCCGGGGCATGTTCTTCAACATCAGCCTCGATACCGGCAAGTCGGAGATGATCCGCGCCGTTGTGGAGGGAGTGTGCTACCATCTGCGCTGGTTCCTTGAAACTGAGGCGAAAAAAGTTCCCGGCAGCGACGTGCTGCGGTTTGTGGGCGGCGGCGCGCTGTCTCCCGCGACCTGCCAGATCCTGGCGGACGTGACCGGCAAAAAGGTCGAAGTCGTCGCCAGTCCCCAGAACGTCGGCGCCGTCGGCGCGGCGGTCACCGTGGCTGCGGGGCTCGGCCTTGTGGACAGCGTCCGGGACGCGAAGCGCCTGATCCCGGCGGAGAAGACCTATCTGCCGGATAAGAAAAATAAGGCGATCTATGACAAACAGTACGAGGTTTACAAGAATCTCTACAAATCGAATAAACGCAATTTTGCCGCGCTGAACGGCTGAGAGGAAGAGAACGAATATGCTTGAGATCAACAATGTGATGACCTCCGTTTATAAAGGGGTCGCGGAGAAAACCGCGGAGTACGGGTTTGCCCCGCAGTTCCCCGAGGGCGTGAAGGCAAACGAGATCCCGCTGCGGAACCGGGCCGGCGGCGCGTGCTTTTTCGATTATCGCGGCGCAAAGGGAACGCTGCGCATCCTGTTCAGCGAAGGGAAAATTTTCCTTCTGCTGGGGGATGAAAATGCGTCTGAGGACGACGATAAGGATTTTTCCAAGCTGTCCACCTCGCTGATGATTCTCGAGGAGTACGATGAGCGCGACGTGAAGAGCGTCATCAATGAGATTTCCGACACGCTGGACGATAATTTCGGCGTAAAGGAGCTGGCGCGGAAAAACAACAAGCTGCCCGCCACGGTGTCGAAGGCCGCGGTCAAGGGCGGCACCATGAGCTATGACCCGGCGACGCTTGCCGCCAGGATCGTGATGGTTTATCCCGAGCTGAAGGAGGATCTCAAGGAGAATTACTCCGCTTACGGCGAGTTCCTGCCGGAGGATTTCTTCGTGAATCACGCCAACAAATGCATTATGGCGACCATCCGGGAGAACGATCCCAAGGCGATGAAAAAGCTGTTCAACCAGCTGACAGATATTTATGAAAACGGAACCAACGAGGTGCAGAACCTCATCGCGGTGACGATCCTCGGCGAGATCCGCAACGACCCGATGATCATGAAGGAGATCATTCCTTATCTCAGCGATTCCATGGTGGAACCGGTCATTGCGGTCAACAAATATCTGGAAAAGAGCGCCAGCGCCCGCAGCAGACTGGAAAACCCGCCGAAATACAAGCCGAAAAAGAAGAAGAATTTCGTCGGCAAAGCCCTCGGGCAGTAAGGAGACAGCGTATGCAGTTTCAATATACGCCGCGGGGCGTCTGTTCCCGCGGGATCGTCATTGAGATTGACGATAACGATAAGAATACCATCCGTAAGATCCGCTTCATCGGCGGGTGCTCCGGCAATACCCAGGGCGTCGCCGCGCTGTGCGAAGGACAGAAGATCGACGAGGTCGTCGACCGTCTTGAGGGCATCCGCTGCGGGATGAAGGGAACCTCCTGCCCCGACCAGCTGGCGAAGGCGCTTACGGCGATAAAGGAACAGATGTAAATTCTGATTTGTCGAGGTCTTCGACCACGACAAATCAAATGAATAATGAATAATGAATAATGAATAATTGATGACGGGGTTCCACCCCGTACCCC
>CACYHJ010000148.1:0-1748 GCA_902774165.1 Oscillospiraceae bacterium | reverse complement strand
TAAAAAAGCGCTTCGCGCTTTTCCGAAATTATTCATTATTCATTATAAATTATTCATTATAAATTCTGATTTATCGCTCCGCGATAAATCAGAATTTGAAAGGAGATCCCCAATGAAAAAATTCATCTCCTGGAACGTCAACGGCCTGCGGGCCGTGATGAAAAAGAATTTTGAGGACGTGTTTTACGACGCGGACGCGGATATCTTCTGCCTGCAGGAGACCAAGCTGCAGGCGGGGCAGATTGAGTTTGCCCCCGCGGGGTATCACTGTTATTGGAATTACGCTGAAAAGAAGGGCTATTCCGGCACCGCGGTCTTTGCGAAGGAGGCGCCGCTTGCGGTGACCTACGGCATCGGCATCCCGGAGCACGATACCGAGGGCAGGGTCATCACGCTGGAATATCCCGGGTATTATTTTATCACTGTTTACACGCCGAACGCCCAGAACGAGCTGGCGCGGCTGCCTTACCGTGAGGCGTGGGAGGACGATTTCCGCGATTACCTGCTGGGGCTGCAGGAGGAAAAGCCCGTGATCTTCTGCGGCGACCTGAACGTCGCCCATGAGGAGATCGACCTGAAGAACCCGAAGGCCAACCGCGGCAACGCGGGGTTTTCCGACGAGGAACGGGCAAAGTTCTCCCGTCTGGTCAACGAAGACGGGTTTATTGATACGTTCCGTTACTTTTATCCCGATCTGACCGGCGCTTATTCCTGGTGGTCCTACCGGTTCAACGCCCGGGCGAACAACGCGGGATGGCGCATCGACTATTTTATGGTTTCCGGGGCGCTTGCGCAGAAGCTGCAGTCCGCCTCCATTCATTCGCACATCAGCGGATCCGACCACTGCCCGATTGAGCTTGTGATCGATCTGTAATAATAAATGGGAAACGGAGAAACGCATATGGGAAAGTTAAAAGTATTCGGCACGATCGGCGCGATCATCTTCGGCAATCTCGGCACGCTGAAAAAGGCGGAAAAGCTGGCCGCGCAGGGCGATCTTGACGAGCGCGACCGGCTGATCGGGCAGTTTGCCGACGAGGTCTGCGACAGGATCTTCCGCGCTGCCGACGTGCAGATGCAGATCGAGGGGGCGGAGAATATCCCTTCCGAAACCTGCGTGTTCATCGCAAACCATCAGAGCATTTTCGACGCTCTGGTGATGCTCGCCGTCGCAAAAAACAACCGTCCCTGCGGCTTTATCATGAAAAAAGAGCATGAAAAAATTCCCATGGCGAAGCGCTGGTGCACCCAGCTGGGCTGCGTGTTCGTCGACCGTGAGAATCCCCGCGCCGGCGTGCGCGCGCTGAAGGAGGCGGAGGCGAATCTGGAGCGGGGCGTCAGCATGGTGGTGTTCCCGGAAGGCACCCGCACGAAGAATTATCCCCATCTCGGGCCCTTCAAAAACGGCGCGTTCAAAATCGCCCAGAGCGGCAAATACCCCATTGTCCCCGTGATCCTTTATGACGCGGGCGAGCGCTTTGAGGCGGCGGAGAAAATGACCGGCGGCACGATCCATATGAAAGTCCTGCCGTCCGTGACGCTGACCGGCACCGACCGGAAGGAATACAAACGCTGCGCCGACGAGCTGGAGGAAGTGTTCCGCAAGGAGATTGAGGAATATCATAAATTCTGATTTGTCGCTGCGCGACAAATCAGAATTTAGGCATCAGGCACTGGGCATTAGGCATTAGTATCAGTCAAATATACAAATAGATATCATCTGACATACTCATGCCAAATTTATGCTT
>CACYHJ010000147.1 GCA_902774165.1 Oscillospiraceae bacterium | reverse complement strand
CGCCCGACCGGCAATCGGCATTCGGCAATCGGCATTCGGATTGTAAATTTGACGCCTGCTTTTTGATATGATATCCATCGTCAATTTTACAATTCTGTAAATTATACAAGCTCTTCTCGATTATTATGCTGAGCGTCTATTTGACAGGCACGATTGCCGAATGCCGATTGACGATTGCCGGTAAATTCTGATTTATGCGCACGCGCATAAATCAGAATTTGACAATCCTTTCCATCTGTGCTATTTTCTAAAAGAACAGCGGGTGAAATCATGGTCAAAGACAAATCATTCTACAAAACATTCTTCTCGATGTCCGCGGTGCTGATCCTGCAGAACGTGCTGACGCTCTCGGTGAACCTTGCGGACAACATCATGCTGGGCGGGTACAGCGACGTATCGCTCTCCGGCGCGACGGCGGTGAATCAGATCCAGTTCGTCTATCAGAGTCTGCTGACCGCGATCGCCGAGGCGGTCGTGGTTCTGGGCAGCCAGTATTTCGGGAAAAAACAGATCGCCCCCATCAAGACCGTGGCGGCCCACGCGATGCGGCTGGGGCTGCTGGTCTGCGCGCTGCTGTTTACGGCGGTCAGCCTGTTCCCGCGGGAGATCCTGTCCCTGTTCACCGACAGCGACGCAATCATCGGCGAGGGAGCGGTCTATCTTTCCGTCATGCGGTGGTCCTACCTGTTCTTTGCGATCACGCAGGTGCTGCTGGGCGTTCTGCGCAGCGTAGGCGTGGTGCGCATCGCGATGGTGCTTTCCGCCTCGACTCTCGCGGTCAACTGCGCCATCAACTACACGCTGATCAAAGGGCGTTTCGGCGCTCCGCGCATGGGGATCGCCGGCGCCGCGATCGGCACCGTCACCGCCCGGGTCACGGAGCTGATCATCCTGTTTGCCTTTATCGTTTTGAAAGAGAAAAACCTGAAGCTGCGTCCCCGGGATTTTCTGCTGCGGGACCGGCTGCTGTTCCGGGATTACGTCAAGGTCGCCGCGCCCATTATGATTGTCAACGGGCTGTGGGGACTCAACACCGCCACGCAGAACGCGATCATGGGGCACATCTCCGACGCCGCCTATACCGCAAACAACGTGGCGAACCCGCTGTTCGCGCTGGTAAAATCCGGGGCGATCGGCGCGGCGTCCGCGGCGGGGTATCTCACCGGAAAAACCGTGGGCGAGGGAGATATGAAGAAGCTGAAGGCATACGCCCGGACCCTGCAGTTGCTGTTCGTGGGCGTCGGCGTTGTTTCCGGCGCGGTCCTGTTTTTCATCCGCACGCCGTTTCTGCGCCTCTATGACCTGCCGGAGGAGACGAAGGCCCTGGCGGACAGCTTTCTGAAGATCCTGGCGCTGATCACGGCGGGCATGGCGTACCAGATGCCCACCAACGTGGGCATCATCCGCGGCGGCGGAAACACCCGGTTCCCGATGATCCTCGACCTTGTGAGCATCTGGGGGATCGTCCTGCCGCTGTCGGCACTGCTGGCGTTCCGGTTCCACGCCCCCGCCGCAGCGGTGGTGTTCTGCTTGAACGCGGACCAGCTGTTCAAGGGCGTGCCGATCTTCATCAAAGCCAATTTCGGCAAATGGGCGAGGACGCTGACGCGGTAAATTCTGATTTATCGCTGCGCGATAAATCAGAATTTGGTTACCGGTTGTCGGTTGTTGGTTGTCGGTGTCGGTAAATTTAACGTTTATGTGTCCTTTCTTGCGGGAGCGTCAATTTTACGCTGTCACCGATTACCGATCCCCGATTACCGACGACTGTAAATTCTGATTTGTCGGGCTCAGCCCGACAAATCAGAATTTACCCATCTCAAACTCCATCTTCCCGCCGGCCATCAGCGCGCCGGCGGATATTTTATATCCTTCGAGCTCTTTCCCGTTGAAGCGCACGCTCTTTACGTAGATATCTTCATCCGATACCTTATCCACGGCGATTTCCAGCGTTCTGCCGTTAAAGAGGGAGATTTTCGCGCTTTTCACAAACGGCGAGCCGATCAGGAACAGATCCTGCCCCGCCACGGGGAACAGCCCGAGCGCCATCATCACATAATAGGAAGACAGCGCGCCCGAGTCGTTGTTGCCGGGAAGTCCGCCGCGCCCGGCGGTGAACATATATTTCATCCCCGCGCGGACCACCTCGCAGGTGCGGTCCTGCCGGCCGGCGTAAATATAGGAAAACGGCGCTTCGGTATCGCTCTCGTTGTTGAAGCCCTCGAACCTGCCCAGCTTCATGCCCTCTTCCACCGGGCCGTAATCGTGCGGGTCGGTGGGCTGGGTCGTCTCCGGCTTGCCGTAGCCGAAGAAATCATCCAACAGCCGCACAAAGCGTTCCTTGCCGCCCGCCAGCGCGATCCGCGCGGGCATATCCGCCATCTGCCGGAACGAATAGTTGTAAAGCGTGCCCTCGTAGTAGCTCGAATCCGCGTCCAGCAGGCCGGTGTTCTTATCGTAGACGTTTTTCCACCGCGCGCCGAAGGGACGAAGCAGCGCCTCGGTCTGCGCGTCGCCGGCCTCCTTCGCAAGATCGGCGGCGAGCGTGCAGATTTCGGTCATATCAAGAAAGAACGTGTGGGAAGCGCATCGGCCCTGCTCGGTAAAATCTTTTTTGCCCTCGTCGAAGAAATCCCGCTTGAAATTTTCAAGCAGGCGCTTCGGGTCCAGCGGATAGCCGTACCGGTACGCGGTGAACAGGGCGTAGAAGCCCAGCATCCGCGCCTGATCGGAGAACATCCGGAACCGGTCGGAAAGCCCCATGCCGTTGGGCATGAAGCCCAGCGTTTCGCAGAGGCGCAGCAGGGTCTCGTTGAGCTTTTCGCCCAGCTCCCGGTTCGTCATATAGATCAGCGGCAGCTGCGTTTTATAGATATCCCACAGCGTCGCCAGGTCGATCACAAAGGGCCCGTCGCCGTAAACGAAGCTCTCGCCGGACCAGTCCGCGGGCTTGACAAGGGAATGATAGAGATTGGAATAAAAAATCTCTTTGACCCGCGCGTCGTCGGTTTCGATTTCGATCCTGCCCAGCTCTTTGTTCCAGATCTCATACGCCGCTCTCCGCGCCGCGTCGAAGTCGTACGGCCTTTGAACGTGCTCGCGCGCGGTCCGCCCGTCCTTCGGCGAGATGCTCACCGCCAGCTCCGCGACGCCGTTCTCCGGCGCGTCGAAATACGCGCAGCCGCCGTCGACCGTGATCGGGGCGTTCGCGCGCGCCGCGAAAGAAATCCGGATCCCCTCGATCTCCGCTTCGGCGGCGACAACGGTATCGCCGATTTTTTCAAGCCTGAGGTTCCGTACGGTTTTCCGTTCCCTGCCCGGGATATTCAGGCCGTTGTTGGAAAAATCGATCCGCACGCTGCCGCCTTTGCTGCCGAACGCATAGCGGTGCAGCGCCGTTCTGCCGCTGACGGTCAGCTCGCAGACGATATCCTCAAGCCTCGCGCGGTAATAGCCGGGCTCGGCCGTCTCGTCCGCGGGAATCCTGCGTTCCGCGCTGTCCGCGTAACGGGGCGTGACCACCGCGTAATTATAATAGAAACCGATGGCGCCGGTGCCGCTCTGCTGCAGGTGCGCAAACCCAAGGAGCGCTTTCCCCTCGGGAAAGCGCGCCGGGCGGGCGAAGGAGTTCGGCAGATGGTCGCCGTAGCCGGTGGGATAGCCCCCGGAGAAGGGCGACGCGGACATGGCGGAAAACGGCAGGCACGCTGCGGGGCTTGTGTTGCCGCAGCCGGCCTTGAGGAAAAACCAGCGGGCGGCAAGGCCCTCGGGCTTCGGCAGATCGATCTCCCCGGAACCCTGGAACACGTTGACATATTTGCAGAAATCGGTCATTCTGATCACCTTGTTATTTATATTTCTTTCATTCTATCACAGCGATTATGAAGATTCAATACCTTCCCGCGCAGCCGGAACCTCGAAAAAGATAATCGACACGTGTATCATATCATCAATTCGATAAAAAATTACGAAAAACATCTTGACATTTTAATTCCCTCGTGATAGAATATTAACAAATCGAACAGGAACTAACGGGAGCTGTCTGTAGAGTCGGCTCCCGTTGTTTATAAAAAGAGAAAGCAACGGAGGTGGGAATCATGACAATGCCGATTATCTGGGGCGCGGTGCTGATCCTGATGATCATCATCGAAGCCGTCAGCGTACAGCTGACGTCCATCTGGTTTGCGCTGGGCGCTCTGGTGTCGCTGATTCTGTCGCTGTTCCGGCCGGACGCTTATGTGCTTCAATGCGCGGTGTTCGTCGTCGTGTCGGTCGCGGCGCTGATTGCCGTAAGGCCTTTGGTCAAACGGTACATGAAGGGCCGCGTGCAGCCGACCAACGCGGATTCAACCATCGGCAGAGAAGGCATCGTGACCGAAACGATCGACGGCATCGCCGGCACCGGGCAGGTCAAGAGCGACGGCTCGGTCTGGACCGCGAGGAGCGCGGACAACGGCGTGATCGAAAAAGACGCGCTGGTTATTGCGGACGAGATCGCCGGCGTAAAGCTCATTGTTCACAAGAAGCAGTAACCAATTACCGCAAACAATAATTAAAAAAGGAGAATTATCATGCTTACTTTATTGGCGTCCACCGCGAGCATTGCGGGTCTCATCATTCTGGGAATCGTCGTTTTTCTTCTTCTGATCATCGTGATCGCGAACATCAAAATCGTTCCTCAGTCCAAAGCCTACGTCATCGAGCGTCTCGGCGCCTACAGCACCACCTGGCAGACCGGGTTCCACGTGAAGATCCCCTTCATTGAGCGCGT
This sequence comes from Oscillospiraceae bacterium, assembly GCA_902774165.1. Classification (GTDB taxonomy): domain Bacteria; phylum Bacillota; class Clostridia; order Oscillospirales; family Acutalibacteraceae; genus RGIG2774. Next base: position 1,896 of record CACYHJ010000147.1, on the reverse strand, counting down.
CGCGAAGATCGTATCGCTGAAGGAAAAGGTCGCGGACTTCCCCCCGCAGCCCGTTATCACGAAGGATAACGTCACCATGCAGATCGACACCGTGGTCTATTACCTGATCACCGACCCGAAGCTTTACGCCTACGGCGTGGAGAACCCGCTGTCGGCCATCGAGAACCTGACCGCCACCACCCTGAGAAACATCATCGGCGAGCTGGATCTCGACCACACCCTGACCAGCCGCGACACCATCAACGCGAAGATCCGCGTGATCCTTGACGAGGCCACCGACCCCTGGGGCATCAAGGTCAACCGCGTGGAGCTGAAGAACATCCTGCCGCCCAGAGAGATTCAGGAAGCGATGGAGAAGCAGATGAAGGCGGAGCGTGAGCGCCGTGAGTCGATTCTGCGCGCGGAAGGCGAAAAGGCCAGCGCGGTTCTCGTCGCGGAAGGCAAGAAGGAATCTCAGATTCTGAACGCGGAAGCCGAGAAGCAGGCCGCGATCCTCAAGGCGGAAGCGGTCAAGGAGGCAAAGATCCGCGAAGCGGAAGGCGAGGCGGAGGCCATCCTCAAGGTGCAGAAGGCGCTGGGCGAGGGCATCAAGGTCCTCAACGAAGCCGCGCCCACGCAGGGCGTGCTGACCCTCAAGAGCCTGGAGGCCATGCAGAAGGTCGCCGACGGCAAGGCCACGAAGATCATCATCCCCTCCGAGCTGCAGGGCATCGCGGGACTCGCGACCGGCATCAAGGAGATCGTAAAAGAATAAACCGGATAGAGACATTACGCCCGGAACGCGACGCGTTCCGGGCGTGTATTTATGCGGACTGTTTTTTTGACGGCGCAAGGGATATGATCAGGGTGGCGGTGATGATCAGCACAAAGCCCGCCGCCAGCCGCAGGGTAAACGCGTCGTAGCCCAGCAGAATGGAGAACACCGCGGCAAACACCGGCTCGGTGCAGGAGAGCACGGAGATCGTCGTCGCCGAGATGTGCGACTGCGCGTAGGCCTGGATCAGATACGTCACGGCGGAGGCGACGATCCCCATAAACAATAACCAGATCAGCGCCCCGCCGAAATCAATCCCGGGGTATCCGCCGCGCTCAAAGACCGCGGAGCCGGCGAAGCCGAACAGCGAGGGGACAAGCATCTGGAACACCGTGAACACGCAGAGATTGACGTCCCTCCGCGAGAGCAGCTTTTCCAGCAGCATATAATTCAGGCCGAAGCTCAGGCCGCTGAGCACCGCCAGCGCGTCGCCGGAATTCGCGTGGAACCCCTTGAAGGAAAAGCCCGCCACCAGCGCCACGCCCACAATGCTCATCACCGTGCAGACGATCACCCTGAGATCGGGCCTGCGCCGCAGAAGCATGGTCAGCACCGCCACGAAAACCACGTTCAGCCCGGTAAACAGGGCGTTATTGGCGGCGGAGGTGTATTCGCTGGCGTAGGTCTGGAACCCGTGGGCGACCAGAAGCATCAGCCCCGCGCCGAGGCCGTAAAGGACGCTGTGCCGATCGGGGCGAAAGCGGAAGCTGCTGCCCTTCGGCAGGAACAGCCCGGCGAGCGTGAGCGCCCCGGCGCCCAGCAGGAACCGGACGCCGATAATCAGAAGCGACCGGCAGCCGCAGTCGATCAGCTTTTCCGTCGCGACGAAGCTGAAGCCGAAGATCGCAAACTGCAGCAGCATCAGCGCCGTGCTCAGTTTTTTCTTGTCCCGAAGAGGACCCATGGAAACCACCGCTTTAATCCGATAAAGTATAATGATTATAAACCCGATCCGCCGGACCGTCAAGGGGAGAAATCATTTTTTCTTGCGTTTTTGTGTAGACAAGCGGTAAAAAATTGTGTTATACTGTATTATTGAAATGATACTTTCAGAAAGAGGGATCTTCGGTGAAACTGGGCTT
>CACYHJ010000146.1 GCA_902774165.1 Oscillospiraceae bacterium | reverse complement strand
TAATTTTTATCCAATTTGCACAACCGCGCGGGATTTGTCGCCTTTGTGCCCGGGAATTGACAACATGTGAATCGTCTTACGAGGCTTTCGTCCCGCTGTCGCGATCCTTGTAACCCTGGTCGATCGTCTTCCACGCATAGTAGACGTCCAGACCGCTTACGGCGAAGGTATCGGGATTGTTGATCGTGACGTCGGAAACGGAATCCACGCGTCTGAATCCGACCTCGTGTTCCAGCGCATCGGTGAATGCGTCGAGCATCTCCTGATCGTACATCGTCAGACGTGCCGTCTGAATCAGGCATGTACGGTCGTTGAACTTGTAATCTGCAAGGTGGCCGTCTACGAAGCCTGTGGACCACCAGTGCGGATAATACGTACGGGTGAACAGTTTCTGATACCCCTGCCCCTTGCGCTCATCGTACCAGATCGTCATTTCCATGTTGATCAGGTGGTTGTCGTCCGCACAGTTGTAATGAGAAGACGTCACCATGGTCGAACCGGGCGTTCTGTTGTAGACGCCGATCTCGCCGCCGATGAACAGGAAGCCGTACTGTCCCTTCCACGCCTGAATCATCCACTCCAAGCCGTCATAATCGAAGTGCGCGCGCCAGGTATCATAGAACAGGACCATCGTCGCCGCCGCCCAGTCATACAGGACGTTGAAACCAAAGTTGCGCTGCCAGGGATTGTCTTCGACGTAGTAGAAGTTGCCTTCGGGATTGTAGAGGTAAGAAACAACGCCGCCTTCCTTCATGGCTTCCGGTCCGCTGACCGCCTTGAGCTGATCCGGCGTCCCGACGGGCGTCGTCGCCTGCGTCTGTTTGGGCGCCTCGGTCGTCTTGGCCGCCTTTGCTGTCGTCGCTGCCTTTTGGGTGGTGGTGATCTTTCTCTGCCAGAACGCAGTCGTCGATTCGGCCTTCTGCGTCTGCTTCGCAGTGGTCGCCGGAGGCGTGTTCTGCTGCTTCTGCGTCTGCTGCGACGTCTGCGTCGGCTGCGGCGTGTAAGACTGCTGCGACTGCGCCTGAACTGTCTGATTTGTCGGCTGTTCGTTCATCGTCTGTAAAATCTCATCGAGGATATCCATTGCCGTCGTATCCTCTTCGACTGCCTGCGGGAAGGAGTACGTTTCCTGATAGGATTCGGTCGCCGTGGGTGCCTCAACGGCTTTTTCCGCGCGCAGGCCTCTGATCACAAAAGGCGCTGCCGCAACGGCAACCACTCCGGCAACCGCAACGGCAATCACGGCGTTTCTTGCTGAACTGGTCATGTTTCACGTTCCTTTCTGTCGAAAAATCAAGGTATCGGGATTGACCCTTTGTTTGTAAATGGTGGAGATGGCGGTAATCGAAACCGCGTCCGAAAGCTCCTCCTCGGCACTTTCTACGAGCGTAGTGTATGATTTGATCTCCCTTGCGGGGACGTGCATACACACACTTCCTCGCGCGGCAGCCTCTGATGCATGACAAAGGGCGAGGCAGACCTTCGTGCACGTTCACCGCTGAATGACGCCCCTATCCGAGCCGCGGTACTCCCGGTAGGGACGGCCGCTTAAAACTTAAGCAGCTTTAAGAACAGTATTGTTGTCGTTTATTTTGAAATAAACTGCGGATTTTATAGCGGTCCCGCACCGCTGCTCGCTTATCCCGTCTCAAAACCCCCGTCGAAATCCTTTCATCCCCATAAAAGAACTACGAGAGAGGCGCATCCCGCACGCCTGCGTCCCCGGAACGGTCACAGCCGCTCCTTCATGGCCCGCTGGATGCTGCGCTTGGCGTCGCGGTCAGCCTGAACGTCCCGTTTGTCATAGAGCTTTTTGCCCCGGCAGAGACCGACTTTCAACTTCGCCTTGCCTTTGCTGAAATAGACCGACAGCGGAATGAGCGTCAATCCCTGCTGGCGTGTGATCCCGAACAGCCGCATAATCTCTCTGCGATGCATCAGGAGCTTGCGCACCCGCAGCGGATCGCGGTTGAAGATATTGCCCTGCTCGTAAGGACTGATGTGCATGCCGTTGACAAACATCTCGCCGTCCTTGATGCTGCACCACGCGTCCTTGAGATTGATCTTGCCCTGGCGGACGGATTTGACCTCCGTACCGCACAGCACGATGCCGGCTTCCATTTCCTCGAGTATGAAGTAATCGTGATAGGCTTTGCGGTTGGTCGCCACGGCCTGTTCTGAACTCTTCTGCACAGCACGACCTCCTGTTACTCTTGCGTTGTTATTATAACACACAAGGACGGTTTGTCAATACCTTTTTTTCATTTCCTGCCGGCGCTCTTGCCTCGAAAACTCGATTTTCCGTTGATATATAAGGATTTTTTGGCTTGAAATTTTTGTATCTTTTTTGTAACCTTTTGTCTTTTTTCTTTAGCTTTTTCGACTTCGCGCAGCTCCGGATTTTCCCGATACAGAATAATGCACCCTCCGATCACCTGAATGACCTCTGATCCTGTCGCTGCTGAGAGCGTCACAGCCATCTCTTTGGGCGGCTGCGGGGCGGATTCCAGCAGCGCTTTGACCTTGATGAGCTCTCTTTTGCGCAGCGCAGCGTCCACCTGGGCAACCACGGCGTCCGTCACGCCGCCTTTGCCGATCTGAAAGACCGGTTCCAGTCCGTTGGCCGCAGCGCGAAACTGCGCTCTCTGTTTGCCTGTCATCGGACGAGCCTCCTCTCTTTTAATGCTGCCGCGAGTTTTTCAAGCGCGCGGCGGCGATGGCTGATCGCGTCCTTCTCTTCGTCGGAGAGCGCCGCCATCGAGCGCCCGTCGGCTTCATCCGGCAGGAAGATCGGATCATATCCGAAACCACCGCTACCGGATCGCGCGAAAGCGATATGCCCGGGGCATTCGCCGCGTGTAAGGATCTGCGTCCCGTCCGGAAATACACAGCACGCCGTACAAACGAATTGCGCGGCGCGCCTCTCCATCGGCAAACCGGAAAGCGCAGAAAGCAGCTTATCCATGTTTTTATCATCGTTGCCGTGCCCGCCGGCATAACGCGCGGAGTAAACTCCGGGCGCACCGTCCAGCGCGTCGACCGCAAGACCGGAATCGTCCGCCACACAGGGCATACCGCTCTCGCGGCAGCCGTTGACGGCCTTGAGCAGCGCGTTCTGCGCGAACGTCTCGCCCGTCTCCTCGACGTCTGTCAAGTCGATTCCCGCCTCCTCCGCGGTCTGCACCTCGATCCCCAAAGGGGCAAGAATGCGCGCGAGCTCAGCTCTCTTTTTTGTATTATGGGTCGCAAGCAAAAAAATCATACGTCTTCTTTCTCATCCTGCGCCGGCTCTGCGGGCACATCGTCCTCGCTGTGATCCGGCATCTCCACATCGAACAGTCCTTCTGCAAACGCGACGGGGCTGAAGGGCTGCAGGTCGTCGATCTGCTCGCCCACGCCGACGAACTTGACGGGGACTTTCAGGTCGTTTTTGATATTCAGCACGACGCCTCCGCGGGCTGTCCCGTCGAGCTTGGTAAGGATGATGCCGGTGATCTCGGCGACGTTGAGGAATTCACGCGCCTGATTGACGGCGTTCTGTCCGGTCGTGGCGTCAAGTACGAGCAGCACTTCGCGGTCGGAATACGGCAGTTCCCGGTCAATGACGCGGTATATCTTCGCCAGCTCTTCCATCAGATGTTTCTTATTGTGCAGACGGCCGGCAGTGTCGGCGATGATGACGTCGACGTCTCTCGCCTTTGCCGCGGCAATACTGTCAAACACGACTGCGGCGGGATCGGCGCCTTCCTTGTGTTTGATCATGTCCACTCCGGCGCGATCCGCCCACTCCTGAAGCTGCTCGATCGCAGCCGCGCGAAATGTATCGGCGGCGGCAAGCAGGACTTTTTTGCCTTCGGATTTGTAGTATGCCGCAAGCTTGCCGATGCTGGTCGTCTTGCCCACGCCGTTGACCCCGATGACGAGGATGATGGACGGCATGGTAATCAGGCTCATTTCCTCCCCGCCGGAGAGCATGTCCGCCACGATCTCTTTGATCGCGCGCTTGACCTTGTCAGCGGTCCGCAGATTCTCTGTCTGCGCGCGCTCACGCAGCTTCTCGACGATTTCCTGCGCCGTGTATACGCCCACGTCACCCATGACAAGCACTTCCTCGAGATCGTCGAAGAACGTATCGTCGATCTCGACCTTGCCGTAGAGCATATTGTCGATGGCGGCGGACATATTGTCGCGGGTCTTTTTCAGACCCTTGTTGATTTTCTGAAACAGTCCCATGCTGCGGCTCCTTCTATTTTAATCGGATTCCTGTACGTTTTTGATGATGTCCTGTATGGTGGACCGGATCGAGGAATCCTTTGCCATCAGACGCTTGATCTCCTGCAGAGCATGCACCACGGTCGAGTGATCGCGCCCGCCGAACTCCTGACCGATCGCCTTGGTCGACATGCCGGTCTGGTCGCTGATGACGTACATCGCGATCATGCGTACGCGGGACGTCTGCGCGTCGCGCTTCTTGGAGCGCAGATCTGCGGGATTGGCGCCGTATGTACGCGCAGTCTCTTCGATGATGCGTTCCGCCGTCACCTTTTCCGAACGATCCTCGTTGAGGATATCCTTGATCGCCATCTGGACGGTCAGCATGTTGGGCATCGTGCCGTGAATCATGACCATCGCCTTGATCTTTTTGACGGCGCCCTCAAGCTGACGGACGTTGTTCTTGATCTTTTCGGCGATGAACTGAATCACGTCGTCGGAAAGATCAAGATCGAGCGCGCGCGCCTTGCGCTTGACGATCGCCATGCGCGTCTCAACGTCGGGCGGCTGGATGTCGGCAAGCAGGCCCATCTCGAACCTGTACCGCAGCCTGTCCGCCAGAGTGGATATCTCTTTCGGCGGGCGGTCGGACGTCAAAACGACCTGATTGCCGGCCTGAGTGATGGCATTGAATGTATGGAAGAATTCTTCCTCGGTCGACGCCTTGCCTGCGATGAACTGGATGTCATCCACAAGCAGCACGTCGGCCGCTCTGTATTTCTCATGCAGCGCCGCCATGGCTTTTTGTCCCATGCCGATGCCGCGGATGATCTCATTGGTAAATGTCTCCGCCTGAGTGAAGATGATATTGGCGTCCGGCCTGTTGCGCCGGATCTCGTGCGCGATTGCGTTGAGCAGATGCGTCTTGCCCAAACCGGAACGGCCGTAGATGAAAAGCGGATTGTACTCGCCGCCCGGATTCGCCGCGACTGCCTGTGCGGCGGCATGCGCGAATTTGTTGGAATTGCCGACGACAAACGTATCGAATGTATTCTCTTCACGGAACGTCTCTTCCAGTTCTTCTTCGGTATGCTTCTCCACGGGCTCTTCGGAATTGATCAAGCGCAGCTCCACCGGGAACCCCAGTGTCTTTTCAAACGCGTCGCGCAGCACGTCGCTGAACTTCTGCTCGATAATCTTGCGCTTAAACTCGACAGTCGCCAGCGTCACCGTGCTGCCGTCAAATCCGATCGGAATCAGACCTTCCAGCCACACTCTGTAAACAATGTCGGACACTTCGCTGCGGATCACCTCGGACACAGCGACCCAAAGCTCGGAAAACGAATTCATGTTGCAAACCCCTTTACACTATCTGCGCGTTGCCTCGAAGCGGCAACAGAAAACCCATACTAACTTGTATAAGTATACCACAAACCGGGTTGCTTTTCAACTTCTTTATATAGTGTCGCGAGAGCGAAAAATGTCTATCCATAGAGAATTCCCCGCGGACATACGCCTTCTCGACCGCACGATAGGGCTCGTCCGCGGCTGTTTTTCGTATACATTATTATATAGCATCGTGTTGTCTTGCGCGTTTGACGCGGATGCGGGATTGACAAGACGCACCCGAACGCGTACAATAGAATCATTCCAATTTGAAAGGATGCGAGAACATGTTATCTATGCCGGAATATCTCGAACAAATCGCTTCGACCCGCGATACGCGCATGGCCTGGTGGCGGGAGGCGCCTTTGCCATCTCTCTGACGGCAGTCTATCTCGGCTGCTCCCAGCTGCTCCGCCAGAGCGCGCTCTCGCTCATCCAGGGAGCACAGGCCGGTACTCTGCGGCGTAAGAAATCCCGCGGCTCCTCGAAGAGGAGCCTGTATTACCGGCTGATTCTCCGAAACATGAGGACCGACCTCAACCGCGTTCTGGTCACGATCGTCAGCATTGCCGGGGGCTGCGTGCTGATGGTGGTCGGGTTCTGGCTGCGCTACGGAATCAGCGGGGTCCCTGACCGCCAGTTCGGCGGGATCCAGACCTACGATGCCGAAGTCTTCTTCGACACCGCCGAGAACGCGGATGTCGCTTCGGAGATCGACCGGATCCTGACGGAAAATGGCCTGGATCATATCTGTCTCCGGAAGGAAAACACCGTCTTTGAGCTGGACGGGTCGCTCAACGCCCTGACGATGATCATCACGGAGAAGGACTCGCTGGAGGGGTATTTTGCCCTGACGGAAATTGACCGGGGTGAACCGCTGGCGCTTCCGGAAAGCGGAGCTCTGGCCCCCAGAAGGTTCTGGGAATACTACGATGTGGATGTGGGCGGGGATGTACCGGTCTATGACACCGGGATGAACCGGCGCACGCTCGCCCTTGCAGGCGTGTTTGAGAACTACTACGGACAGCTCTTCTTCATGACGCCGCAGGCCTACGAGGAGGCTTTCGGCAG
>CACYHJ010000145.1 GCA_902774165.1 Oscillospiraceae bacterium | reverse complement strand
TAAAAAAGCGCTTCGCGCTTTTCCGAAATTATTCATTATTCATTATAAATTATTCATTATAAATTCTGATTTATCGCTCCGCGATAAATCAGAATTTGATACGCTTTCTGCTTGCGCAGGAAAAGCGTAACGCGTAACAACGTAACAGAATATGCTCTGTTTGTAACAAACCATTCTTTCAGAAACTCCGGAAGATTATTTCTGTGCGCCTCCGGGTTTCATTTTTAGTTTGCGCCTCCGGGTTTCATTTTTAGTTCTGATTGCATTTTACAATGAAATATTATAGTATAAAATATTATTAAGAAGCAGGAATATGTGTCAAAGCGAAAAATCGACGAGGGGAACGGGACTCTCTCCTGCCCGACAGGAGCTGACAGATGATATGAAAGAGGAAACAATATGCCAATAACATAAGCGACAAGCGATTGGAGAAAACAGAATATTCACTTTGGTAATCCGTAAAACGTGTACGCTGTCTGATGACGGCGACGGGTTTTGCAAAAACCGTCCTTCCTGCGTTTTGAAAGGACGGCTTCTTATTTTCCCTGTTACGCTGTTACGCGTTACGGTTTCTGTGCGCAAGCAGAAAAGCGTAACAAGGACGGATTCTTATTTCCCTGTTACGTTGTCACGCGTTACGGTTTCCGTACGCAAGCAGAAAAGCGTAACAAGGACGGATTCTTATTTCCCTGTTACGTTGTCACGCGTTACGGTTTCCGTGCGCAAGCAGAAAAGCGTAACAAGGACGGATTCAACTGGCCAGATGCTGCGGGCATGACCGCACGATCCGGTTGCCGATAGTTTGAGAGATGAGAGATAAGAGAGTCTTTTCCCTTCTCCCTTCTCTCGCTGCAATCGCGTCGCAGGCGCAAACGAGTCACGAATCACGAATCACGAATCACGTTGTTGGTTGCTGGTTGTTGGTTGCTGGTTGTTGGTAGTTTGAGAGATGGGCGCGGTCAGCACATCGGTAAGCCGATAGTGTCAGCACATCGGTAAGCCAGTGGTAAGTACACACCAGCCTCGTCAAGGTGGAGATCGGTGCAATTTCGGTAGGAACACAAGGAGGAAATTGTGCCGATACTACCTTGACGACGGAACAAAGATATAATGGGAAAGAGGCGGGTAAGCACGATAGGGCTTACCGCCCTTGATCGCGGATCAATCTGATTTTAACTCATCGAGCGGATAAAAACAACAGGAATCGAGGTCAAGCGTTCCAAGCAGAAAATCCGTCAGGAAGACATGGTAAGTACGGCCTTCGTCAAGCGGCTTCAATCCGACGTGCCAGCCTCTGAGCGCATAGCCGATCGTGATACGGACGCCGTTCAGAATGATCTCTCCGCCGCCGGTTACCTTTCGGACAAGAAAACCAAGCGGATATTCGAGTTCGTCAAAATCTCCGGTATATTTCCGTTCTGATTTTGTGTAAAGCTCATCCGGCGTTTTCATACCGATCGCTTCATTCGGTCGGACGGAATTGTATTCTTCCATCCACGCGTCAAGGAACGCCTGATTTGCGGCAATGCCGCCCGGAATTTTCCCTTCGATTTCTTCGGCAATGTCTTTGTGCATTCGCTCCAGCGATCCGTTCTGTTCCGGGTGTCCCTTCAGAGAACGGTCCGGCAAGATGCCAAGCGTGATCCACCAGACGGACAGCGACGTCAGATTCAATAACCCGTTCGGCGCCGCGAAAGGCGTGCCGTTATCGCTGTGTATGACCTTCGGCAGACCGTAAGACCTGAACAGCTCCGTCATGACTGTTCTGACGGCGAGAGACGTTTTTGATGTCATGAGCTTTGCGCATAGGATCTTCCGGCTGTATCTGTCCCGCACGGTGAACGGCTCACAGATCTCTCCGTCGGATCTCCACCAGCCTTTGAAATCAATGTTCCATACGTCATTTGCGGCTTTTGCCTGAATTTGTTGCTGCAATCGCGGGCATTCTGCCGTTGACGGCGGTCTCGTCTTTCTGGCTTTTACGAGTCCGGCTTTGTCGAGGATCCGTTTTACGCTTGAGAGAGACGGCACGTTTTTTTGCGGATATTCTTTTGCATAGATCTCACGGATCTTTTTCGGTCCCCACGCAAGATGTGCGTTCTTGATCTTGATCAGCTCAGCTGCCGTATCTCCGTCGATCATATCTTGCGTTAATCTGGCGCGCGACCGTTCGTACAACCCGCTTTTTCCCTGTTCGTAAAAACGGTTTTTCCACTTGTGGCCCGTTTTTTCCGAAATCCCAAACTCCGCACACAGGTGTTTGAATGGCTTTTCCTGTTTCAGCATTTCCTGGATAAACAACTCTTTTTGCTCCATTTTTTCGGTTTCCTTCCATGGCATAATGTCCACCTCTTTTGTGTCCATTATACCCGAAGACTTACCGATGTGCTGAACCTTTCACTTACCTATGTGCTGAGCCTTTCCACTTACCGATGTGCTGAACCCGCACCATGAGAGAGCTTCTCCCTTCTCTCTCTGCAAACGCGCCGCAGGCGCATACGAGTCACGAGTCACGAATCACGAATCACGTTGTTGGTTGCTGGTTGTTGGTAGTTTGAGAGATGAGAGAGCTTCTCCCTTATCTCTTTGTAATCGCGCCGCAGGCGCAAACGAGTCACGAATCACGAATCACGAATCACGAATGTGTGCCAAACCTTGCTCCGCGAAGCATAGCTTCGTCGGTTGCCGCTAAAAACAGTCCACCGGACTGTTTTTTTTACGCGGCAACGCCTAAATCATCGAATTCTTATTCAACCCGTAAACGTGGCAGTCCTTCTCGTCGTCGGAGACCGGGGCGATCTCGATCTTCTGAGCCGTTTTGCTCCGGAAAATGACCATCTGCCCCTCGGGGATCTTCAGGCGCAGACCCTGTTCGGGGAAGAGAAGCTCCTTCTCGAAATCCTCGCAGCACAGCAGCACCTCCTGCCCGGCGAACATCGGGATTTCGATTTCGCAGACGCCGTCCCCGGACGCGGTGTTCTTCACGCCGGCCCACAGCAGCGCGCCGCCCCGCAGCGCGGCGGACGCCTCAAACCCGCCCTCGCAGAGAAGACGGTCAAAGGTGACGTCGGTCCACAGCTTCGGTACCGCCGGGAGAATCGTGATCCTGCCGTCCCTGCTCTGCAGCAGCATGTCGAGAATCGACGCCGCGGCGGCGCAGGGCGTTTCCAGCACCGGGTTCCCGCCCTCGCTGTACATGGTGTTGGGGCTGATGAATTCCCCCTCCCAGAGCTTGGTCAGCCGTTCATAGGCTCTGTCGCCGTCCCCCAGCAGCGCGTACATGGACGCCGCGCCGGTGTAGGAATACCCCTGCAGGGCTTCCGGCTTGCTTTGCCAGTATTCCAGCGACCTGCGCGCCAGATCCGCGTTCTGCGGGTCCCGCAGGTCCAGCGTCTGCAGCGGACTGAGCATCAAAAGGTGCGAATAATGGCGGTGCGACACGCCGTAGGGCACGTCCGCCGCGATCCGGAACCCGTTTTCGTCCGTCGGGTAATCGGCAAGGTTTTCGGCGACCCATTTCCATTCCTCATATGAGGTCTCATTCATCTGCTGGCGCTCGCAGGTCTCAATCAGCGCCCCCAGGCCCCATTTCAGCAGCGCAAGGTCGTAGTTGGCGTCCATGCCCGTCTCCGGATACTCCGGGGAGAGGGTCGCCGGGATATGCAGCCGTCCCCGGTCGTCCAGCAGCAGAAAATGCAGATAAAAGCTGACGGCCCGTTTCAGAATCGGGAACAGCGTCGACTGCATCAGCGCCGTGTCCTGCCGTGCCTTGTAACACCGCCAGAGCGTGTGCAGCGCCCAGAGCAGGTTTCCGTTTTCCTGCGTCGCGGAGGCGTCTCCCGGGCGGGGGACGGGGGAGTGCAGCGTCGCCGTTGTGCATCGTCCCAGCCCCGCGCTGTCGTAGCGGTACTCGGAGGGCACGTTTTCCACCAGCTCCGAAAACCCCCTGCGCAGCTCCGCCGCCAGCGGCAGAATCAGCTCGGTGTGGTTGGAGGTCAGCAGCGGCGAATAGGTCAGCTGAAGGTTCAGGTTCCACCAGGTTCCGGGCCATGCCGTGATCTCCGGAAGCCACGGGCCGCAGGTGTCGTAAATCCTGCCGCTCTCACAGCCGGCGGAGGCGAGCTTATAAAGCTGGATCCAGTAAAACTCCTCCGTCGCCGCGTCGTTCATCGACAGAAAGCTTCTGCCGTAAAAATCATGCCACCAGCGCTCGTGCTTTTCGCGCAGCGCCTGAAAATTCAGAAACGCGTTGTCCAGCTCAAAGGCCAGCTGGGAGGTGACGATGCTCTCCTCCGAGCCCTGCCCCGTGGCGACGATCATGCGGTATCCGTGCTCCGTCGGCTGGATTTTGTACGCCGTGATGGAGTATCCGCCGGAAAACAGCGGCTGGATGCTGAAGGTCACGTCCCGGTGCTGGTAGGAATAGGGCTTCTTCGGCGGCGCGTAGTCCGCGCTTGCCCGCGCCTTGTTCCGGTTCAGCATGAAACGCTGCCGCGGGCTGACGGCGGGGGAGGGGGACCATTCCGGCCCGAAGGTGTTCAGATCGCCCTGCACCTCCAGCACGGTCAGTTTTTTCCCGTGGGGCGCAAAACAGGTGAAGCTGCAGGCGCCCAGCAGCGTTTTCGACGTGCCGGTGACGCGGGCGTTGTACAGATCCAGACGCATCTCGCAGCTGCGGGCGATGCCGCCGAGAATAAAGTGCCCCAGCGGCAGCCGCGGCGAAAGAAACATCGGGTTGTGCTCTCCGGGCGTCGGCAGACGGTTGTCGTAGACCGACGTGTCCCCCAGCGTCAGCGTCAATCGGTTTTTATTGTTGAAATACATCAGCGATCCCACAAGCCCGCTGCCGATAAACGGCGCCTGGTCCCAGCTGCGGGGCATCTTCGTCCACAGCATGTCGTGCCGTCGGAAGAATGCGGCCGCGTCCGTATTGTGTTCAATTCCGAAATTCATAGCATAAAACCCCATCGTCGATACTACTTATTATTATATGGATATATTTTTATTCCGTGTTGCACAGCGGTAAATAAATTATGACAATTTTCGCGGTCAAATCGCGCGATCATGTCCGATTTTTACGGTTTTTTTGCGACGCAAAAACAAAATAGGGAAATTTTGTATATTTGTACAAAAAAACAGAACAAAAGTTCATGTCTGCAAAAAGGGGAAACACAAGATGTAGATTGCAAAAATCCTATTTTTTGATTTGGTATACAATTCAAGTCACAAAAATTTAGGCAAAATGACGAATTTTTAAAATTCGGAAATTTGACAAAACAGTCAAATACGGCTATAATGCTTACGCTCAGTGGATACCTCAGGAAAAAACGGCGCGTTTGGCGCGCTGTCTTCAAAATCCGGCGCCGTCCGCGGCGCGAACGGGAGTGAACGACTGTGAATCCGGAATACCGTGAGATGCGAAGGAAGCTTCGGCGTCTGACGCGTCGCGAGAAAAAACTGAAAAAGGCGATTCTGATCGTCCTGGTGTCTGCCGTGGTGCTTTCTTCGGCCTTCGGCGTCGTTGCCGCGCGGACGGGGAATTCGGACGCCCTTGCCCCTCAGACCGTTTCGGTCTCCGACCGGTCCTATTACGCCGCGTCGGTTGCCGGCGCCGGCCTGATCCATGAGGAGTTCAACGGCTACGCGAATTCCGAACAGATGGATATGCTTGAGACGGTCCGGACCGGAACCGCCGTCCTCAGCGAGGCGGTGAGTGAGATCCGCGACGTGGCGGGCACGAATATGCAGAACCTGCAGACGGCGTTCGCCGCCGCGCAGGAGGCGGAAGACGCGGCGGAAGCGTCGCGGCTTGCGGAAGAAGAGGCCAGCCGAGCCGCCGAGGAGGCCAGCAAGGCCGCCGAGGAGGAGGCCAGCAAGGCCGCCGAGGAAGAGGCAAGCAAAGCCGCCGAGGAAGAATCAAGAAAGGCCGAGGAGGCCGAACGCGCTGCGAAAGAGACCGCCGTCCCCGCAACGCAAGCGCCGACGACGGCAGCTCCGGCAGCGGAAGCGGACGGAGCGCAGAACAGCGCCGCCGGTTATCACACCGTCAGAACCAACAGCAAGGGCACCGTCGAGTTTGACGAGAACGGCGTCCCCGTCAACTGCATCAACGTGTTCCGGGGCGCAGCCACCGCGTATTACGGCGGCACCTGCACCGCCACGGGCACCGTTCCCGGGTACGGCACCGTCGCGGTCAACCCGCGGCTGATCCCTTACGGCTCTCTGCTGTGGATCACCACGCCGGACGGCAGCTTTACCTACGGCCCCGCCCGGGCGGAGGACACCGGCGGATTTATCTACTGGAACAACGCCCCCGTCGCCGATCTGTATTTCCAGACCTATGACGAGTGCTGCCAGTTCGGCAAGCGCAACGTGATCGTTTACGTGATCAGCGGCTGACGGCTGACAGAAATTCCGATATCGCAAAAGCTCCGGAAACCGGAGACCTGACATAAGGAAGAAAAAAAAGACCCACTTGACAGCTTTCAAAATTTGGAAAGTGTCATAGTGGGTTAAATTGTTCGCTGTCGCTCACAGCTAAATTGTTCGCTGTCGCTCACAGCTAAATTGTTCGCTGTCGCTCACAGCTAAATTGTTCGCTGTCGCTCACAGCTAAATTGTTCGCTTTTGCTCGCAGCTAAATTGTTCGCTGTCGCTCACAGCTAAATTGAAAACCTGCGGTTTTCAGCTAAATTAAGGCAACACCGCACAATTCGGGCGTGCGGATTGCGCAGTAGATTTTTTCGTCAGATTGTACAGAGTCTCCGCAGGCAACCTGACGGTTGTCAA
>CACYHJ010000144.1 GCA_902774165.1 Oscillospiraceae bacterium | reverse complement strand
GGCGGTCGAAGCTAAAAACAATCCACCGGATTGTTTTCTTAACGCTTCGACGTGAGAAAATCAAAATTGTTAAAAACCCAGACCGATTTCGAGTTAATAATTGCCGCCTCGCCACCCCGTCGTTAAGACGGGATGCCTTCGCCGGCAAATCCGGACGATTGATAATCGTCCCTACATTCAGCATCCGACGTTCTGCGTAAAGCCGATATTCATGATCCTGATTTATCGGGGCGTTAAAGCCACGACCGCCGCAGCTATGCTGCGCGGGATGCGGATCGCCGGTGTTGCGGGTTGCCGGTGGCAACCTCTGACGAAGTCAGAAGCAACGACCGAGGCGGGAGCCGAGACCGATCTCTGC
This sequence comes from Oscillospiraceae bacterium, assembly GCA_902774165.1. Taxonomy (GTDB): domain Bacteria; phylum Bacillota; class Clostridia; order Oscillospirales; family Acutalibacteraceae; genus RGIG2774. The sequence goes on along the minus strand of CACYHJ010000144.1, from coordinate 6,494 downwards.
GGCTTGCCGCAGAAGCACCGACCGAACCGGCAGGTGAGAAGAAACCCCGTCATCAATTATTCATTCTTCATTATTCATTAAAAAGATCACATCCCCGGGAGCCGTCTGGATCCCCCGTTCGAGATCCGCAGCGGTCAGCGCCGCCGCTTCGCCGTTCACGGTGACGGCGGCATTTTTTTCGGGGTAAATCACGCGCAGCGTTCCGCCCTTTTCGGAGACGATCCGGGCAAACCGGACGCTGCCGGACCGGATCGCGGCGGAGACGAGGAACGCGCCGTCCGCCCGCAGGTTTTCATATTCGCAGTCAAGGCGGCGGTCCCAGTCCGGGAAGATCCGCAGAACGCCCTGATGGCTCTGCAGCGCCATTTCATTCAGCGCAAGCGCGTTGACGACACAGTATTCCAGGCATCCGCCGGGCATATCATGCAGCAGGTTCGGCAGGGTCGTCTGTTTGTTCCATTGCCGGAGTCTGTCGGTCATATACGCCGGGTCGAAGCCGATCCGCGCGCCGATGGCGTAGAACGACGAGACGGCGTTTCCGTCCAGAAAACCGTAACGCCGCTGCTTCACCGTGTTCATGGCGATCTCCCGGTCCCGATCCGGAGAGGACAGCCCCACGCAGCCGCAGGGATAGATATGCTGCTGCCCCACGTCGTTGCCCCGGACCCATTTCTGACCCTTCTCCGTGTAGCGGTACACCCGTTTGCCTCTGCGTACGAAGGTGGGGAATTCCGGGAGCCTCGCGAGAAAATCAATCCATTTTTCGCGCCTGTCCGCGTCCACGCCCAGGGTTTCCGCCATATCGACGGCGGCGGGGATGCACATGCGCAAAAGACCTAAGGTCAGCACGTTGTTTTTGTCGTGGATCTCCGGGTAGTCCTTCTCGTCAAACCCGTCGATATAGTAGGGTACCTCGTGGATCGCGTCGTCCGGGATCGAATAAACGCCGTCCGCGCCCATGACCGCGTAATCGGTGAAGAAGTCCAGGCACTCCCGCAGATAGGGGTAGGCGTGAAGTCGCGCGTAGTCCTCGTCCCGCGTGGCGTACCAGCGGAACACGGCGATATCCGCGGCGTGGAGCGCGTCGTTCTTCTGCCCCATGAAGGGGCGCTCGAATTCGTAGCGGATGCCGGGGATGAACTCGGTCATATATCCCTTCGGCGCGATGCCGCAGGGGAAGAGCACTCCCCCGCAGCCGTATCTGGCGGCGAAGGTTTTCCCGCGGGGGACGAATTCCTCCAGCGGGGTAAGATAGCAGTCCGTCAGCTCCGGATGGTTGGAGGAGCAGGCCGCGTAAAAGGGAGCCTGATAATTATAATTCAGATGATAATCGCTGTGCCAGTTGGGGCGCTCCACCGTGATGAAATTGCCGTAAAGCCCCGGCGGGAACCCCGGATTGCGCGCCGAGACCGCCAGGAAATACTGGGAGGCATACCACATGTTTTCCAGCGACGGGTCGGAAAGATGAAAGCGCGACCGGCTCCAGAAGTCCTTCCAGAACGCCGCGTGCGCCGCCTTCATTTCGTCAAACCGCCCGGGAGTCAGCCCGGCGGTTTTTTCCGTTACCCATTCCTTCGGCGCGGGATCGTCGTGGTTCGTGGCGGCGAAGACGCACCATCTGCCGCCCTCCAAAGCCCGGCATGCGGCGAAGACGTGCGTTTCGTAAAGGCAGTCCGCCCCGTCAAAGCTGCGGGACACGCCGCGCACGCCATTTTCTTCAAAGCTCCCGTTTCTTCCCGTGGTCTCTCCCAGATCGTAGGCGCGCAGCACGGGATCGGGATCCCCCGCGCCGTCCGCTTCGATCAGCACCGCGTTTTCGTCCGCCGCCACGCGGATCTCGATATGGATTTTCCGCGCCCCGCCGCCGAAATCGCACCGCAGGACGCCCTCGTCCATATCCTGCTCCACCCGGTAATTTTCGTACAGCTCCGCCGGGACGGGGATATCGACGTACCCCACCGGGCGCAGGCCGCCCTCGGACTCCTTTTCCACCGCATGCCATACGTCGGTTTTCGACAGAAAGACCCGCAGACCCTCCGGGCTGTTTCCGAGGATGACGGCGAGGTCGCCGTTGCCCGTGATCGCGCCGTCGGGAATGGACGCGCGGCCGCTGCGCTCGGGCGGCGACGTGATAACCGCAATATGCTTCATGAATCGTATCTCCTTTGCTCCGCCCCGCCGCGCGGGACGGCTTCAACTGAAAACAACAGGTTTCCCGTTTTGAATATACCATAAATCGTTTTGTTTGTAAATGAGGGAATCTGCGCGGTGATCCGTTGCTTTCTTCCGAAAAGTATGTTATGGTATAGGCAGAGACGATTCACAAGGAGGCGGGGATATGGAAAAACCGGACCGGCGGAGCGTTTGCTCCCGCGTGGCGGAATACGGCGGCGCGCCCGCGCTCTTCATCAACGGCGCGCCCTTCCCCGCGGCGGCGTATATGACCTATCTTTCGGAATACAACGATTACGCCGCGTTCGCCGGGGCCGGGTATCGCCTGTTCTCCCTGCCGACGCTCTTTGCCGGACGGTGGATCAACGCGGCGGTCGACAACCCGCCATTCCACGGCGGGATCTTCGACAAAAAAGGCTCGCCGGATTTTTCCGCGCCGGACACCTCCGTGCGGCGGCTGCTGGAAGCCTGCCCGGACGCGTATATCTTCCCGCGGCTCAACCTCTCCATGCCCCTGTGGTGGATCGAAGAAAATCCCGCGCTGACGGACGCGTCGGGCAGGCGGGAGCTGCTGTATTCCGACTGCTTCCGCGAGACCGCCGCGCAGATGCTCCGGGAAGTGATCCGCCATATCGAAGAAAGCGATTACGCCTCGCATATCGTCGGGTATCAGCTGGCGGGCGGCAACACCGAGGAGTGGTTCCATTTTGACCTGAACGGGGGACTGTGCGAAAACGCGCGTCCCTTCTTTGAGGCGTATCTTCGGCGAACGGAACCGGACTGCGATTTTTCCGGACTGCCCGGGCTTTCCGCGCTCTCCGGCGCGGGGCCGTACCACGGGGACGGTCTTCTCAGGCAGTACCTGACCTTTGCGAACGAGGCCGCGGCGGAGCTGATCTGCGCGCTCTGCGGCGTCGCAAAAGAGGAGACCGGCGGCAGAGTCGCCGTGGGGACGTTCTACGGCTACTCGCTGGAGGTAACCTCTCCCCTGTGGGGGACCCACGCGCTGCGGACGCTCCTTCGCTGCCCTCACGTGGATTTTATCTGTTCGCCCAATTCCTATCTCGGTCTTCGGGAGCCGAACGCCGACTGGACGGAGATGTACCCTGCGGATTCGGTCCGGCTGCACGGAAAGCTCTGTATGCAGGAGTGCGACGTGCGCACCCACCTGACCCGTCCTCTGTATGAGGCGGCGCCGGAATACGACCCGGGAAAGCGCTTTACCGCCCCGATCTGGCGGGGGCTCGGCAGTAGGGAGGATGCCGTTTCCATGCTGCGCAAATCCTTTGCACGACAGCTTGTCAAGGGCAACGGCTTCTGGTGGTTCGATATGTGGGGCGGCTGGTTCCGGGACCCGCTGATCCTGCGGGAGCTGGGCGAAATGCGGGAGATCTGCGCCGACGCGCTGACGAAAAAAAACCGCCGGTACGCGGCGGAATTTGCGGTATTTATTGATGAGAACGCCTACGCCCGGATGACGGACTGTCCCCTGCGCGGCGCGCCCCACGCCCAAAGGACGGCGCTGGGATTGATGGGCGCTCCTTACGACGTTTATGAGATATCCGACTTTAAAGAGGTGTTCCGGAATTACAAAGCGATCCTCTTTCTGAACGACGGCGGGACTGTGCCCGTGCGCCGCGCCATGGAGGCGTGCGCGGAATGCGGCGCGCCCTACCTTCGCCTGACGGCGGAAAAGCCGCAGTTTTCCCCGGCGGAGCTGCGCGGCTTCTGCGAGGAAAACGGCGTGCATCTGTTTTGCCGCACGGACGATATCGTATACGTGAGCCCGTCGCATCTTGCGATCCACGCGACGGCGGCGGGCGAAAAAAACGTCGATCTGGGCGACGCCCGCCGGTACCGGGAGCTGCTCACGCAGAACGGCCTTTGCGGCGAAGGACGCGTCCTGCGCTTTGCCATGCGGGCGAACGAAACAAAGCTGTTTGCGCTGACGTGAACCGCACTGAACTCTAATAAAAAAGGATCCCCGTTCGGACATTCCGTCGGGGATCTCTTTTTTACGGAAGATATTTCCGCGGGTTGTCAAAAGCGACAAGCGCTGCGTACTCTTCGCCGTATAAACGCCTGAAGGCGTCCATCCCGCCGGCCAGCATCGGCGGACGGTGGTCCGTCCGGTGCGCGTCGGTGCCGAGAAAATCGACGAGCCGTTCCGCAAGCAGCAGATTCGCGAGCTGACGGATCTGCGGATCCCGCTCGTCGGCGATGCTGTACGCGTTGATCTGGATCAGCGCCCCGGCTTCCTTCAGAGCTTCGGCAAGCCGGAGGTCCGTATTCGGATACCGCTCAATGTGGGCGATGATCGGGGTATAACCGCCCCGGATCAGGGTATCCGCGCAAAACAGATATTCCTGCCGGCTGTTGTCGAAGTCGAATTCCGTCAACACGCAGCGGGACCCGCCCATCGTCGGCAGCGCGCCCTCGTTCAGCCTTTGCAGGCACGTCTCCGCCGTCTCCGGGTAGATGCGCATCTCGCAGCCCAGACGCAGCGCGACGGGGATTTCCTGCTCCCGGACGGCTTCCCGTAGCTGCCGGAACCGCGTCCGCACGCTGTTTTTATCTGAAAATGCCGCGTCGTGCGGCGTTGCGAAAACGGTTTCAACGCCCTGCCCGACCGCCAGCCGGAGCATCTCGCAGGATTCTTCGACGCTGCGGGAGCCGTCGTCCACGCCGGGAACGACGTGCATATGAATATCGGTAACGGGTACGCTCATCCGCAGCTTCTCCCTTCTCCCCTCTCAGGAGCCGATTCTTTTGCAGTCGGAACGACGGCGTCCTGATTTCGTGCGCTGCTCTGCCGCAAATCACGGTTCTCCCGGCGTGCGGCCACCGGCTCAGAAATTCTTCACGATCGCGGCCCACAGGTCCGAGAACCATGCGGCGATGCGGGCGAAGAAGGAGCCGATGCCGCCGCTCTTTTCGATATGCACGGCGGTCTCCAGCGGCTCGCTGCCGCCGCCGTAGGCGTTTTCGGCGATCACGCCGACCGTGTAGTCTCCGCGGAAAAGGCCGTCCAGCTTCAGCTCCACCGTATCCTGATCCACGGCGCGGTAGTAACAGGGCAGGGTCCAGCTTTTCAGAACCTTCTTGCCCGACGCGTTTTTGGCGTAAGCGCGGTAGAGCACCACCGGCATGCCGTCCGCGGAAGCGGCGGCGGGGGCCGTTACGGTGCAGCCGCCGGCAAAGGTCTGCACGGAAAGCTCCGCGTTTATATCAAAAACGGGAGGCCGGGAAGAAGCCTTGCGGTTCTCCGGCGTATAATCGCGGTTCGCGGGATCCGCCGGGTTCGGAAGATAGGTCTCGACAAGCTGTTTCCCGGCGTTCACGTCGTACCCGCGAAGGCGCATATTGTGGGAAGCGTCAAGCTCCATGATCCAGCAGGTGGCGGTGTCGAAGTAATCGTCCGGATGATAAACGCGGCGGCCCTCCACAGTGAATTCGGAATACTTGATCGCCCCGGTATTGATCGCGGTGAACACGCCCTGCCAGATCGAACGGGGATCGTTGAGGGGATAATGGGAATGGCCCGCCATATCCACCACCTGCGGATACTGCTGCAGTAGGGAGGTGAACCGGGTGATCCCCCAGCCGTCGTAGAAGGAGCTGCCGTAAACGGTATTCCGTACCGGCTCGTGGTGCATGAAGAAGATGGGGCGGTCCGGGTCCTCCGCGACAGCCTCGTCAAGCTGCTTTTTCAGCCAGATGAGCTGTCCCCTGTCGTAATGGGTCGCGTCGATGGAAGATGCGGACAGGCCGATGAAATGATATCCGCCGACGACCTCGTTGAAATCGGGCTCGTTGCCCGTGACCTCGGTATAATAAGCCCGCATATTTTTGCGGCTCATCTGATAGCCGTCGTGGTTCTTCGCCGCAACGCCCAGGAAACGGGTCCCCTCGCGCAGGGAACCGTTCACCGCGGCGGCAAAGCGGTCGAATTGATCCTTCGTTCCGTCGTTCGTAAGGTCGCCGACCACAAGGAACGCGTCGAGGCCCTTGTACGCTTCGTCGGAATCCGCAACTTCGTAGCCGAGGCGAAGCATCCTGCCGATGCGCTCGTCGTTTTCATAGCTGTCTGCAAGAATGTGGGTATCGCTCGAGGCGATAAAGCGCATCACGGGCGTGTAATCCGCCGGCGTCTGCACGGCAAACGCGGTGGCGGCGCAGCCCAGCGCGATAAAGAGCGCAAGCAGCGCGGAGATCCATTTTTTCATAGGACAACTCCCCATCTTTGTTGTATATATTTTATTATATCACCTTGCGGGGAAATTGTAAACCGAAAAAAAGCAATAAAATAAGACCGCCGTCCC
>CACYHJ010000143.1 GCA_902774165.1 Oscillospiraceae bacterium | reverse complement strand
AAGGGTAAAATCGACCGTCCTGTTCTCTCTGAGTCTCGGCGTGACGATCGAATTGTAAATATCTTCAATGAAAAAAGTGTCTCCCGGCGCACGGCGCAAAGGAGGCACTTTTTCGTCAAAAAGATCAAAACAGCGTATAAATGAACGTGAGTACGGAATTCGCGGAAATGAAGAAGAACACCAGACCGACGATCACGAGGATAATCACGATGGGCAGCAGGAACAGCAGCTTGTTTTTCGCAAGGAAATAGAACAGATTGTTCAGCGTGCCCAGGAAGCCGGCGGAGCCTTTTTTGTATTCGTTTTCACTGTACGGGACGTACGCGGCTTTTATGCCGTCGGGATCTTTCCACGCGGTGAATTCATATTTCTTTGCGGTGCTGCGGCGAAGGAAAAGCCCGGGGATCATCATGATGAGATAGATCGGCGCCATCAGGATGCGCAGAAGATACTTGCCGACGAAGTTGCCGAATTTCTGCATCAGGCGCATCAGCGGCCGCAGCGCGAGCGGATAGAACCCGCCCAAAAGGAAGCAGATCCCGCCCAAGCCTACCACGATCCGGCAGAGGACGGACAGAACGCCCGCCGTCGTGAGCGACCGCAAAAAGAAGACGAACATCAGCACGACGCCCAGCAGCAGCCCGAACCAGCTGCAGGCGTTGATTTCTTTTTTTTGCTCCGTGACCGCGCGCTGTTCGGAAAAGGATTCCGGTTTGCTTTTTTTCTTTCGTTTTCCCGCCATTATTTTTTGCCTCCCTTGCTCTCGTTTTTCGGCTGTTTTGCTTTGTCAAAACGGCGGTTGCCGATAAAAGCGAAATCAATGCCGGATTTCATGAAGGTCTTGTATGCATCCTTCGCGGTGTTGACGATGGGTTCATGGTTTACGTTGTAGGACGTGTTGATCATGACGCTGCAGCCGGTGCGTTTTTTGAACTCCGTCAGGATCGCGTGGAATTTCGGGTTGTCTTCCCGATTCACCGTTTCGATCCGGGCGGAATAGTCGATATGGGTGACGGACGGGATATCCGAGCGGGCGAGAGACGCGGTCTTTGTGATGCTGTCGGCCCTATCGGCGGGAAGCCGACGGCTTTCTTTCACCGGGAAGGTGAAGATCATATACGGGGAGTCGCCTTTGATATCAAAATACTGATCCGCGTCCTCCGCAAGCACGGCAGGCGCAAAGGGACGGAAGCCCTCGCGAAATTTGATCCGTGCGTTCAGGTGCTGCAGCATGGCGGGGTCTCTTGCGTCCGCAAGAATGGTGCGGTTGCCCAGTGCGCGGGGCCCGAATTCCGCCCGGTCATACGCGACGGAGACGATTTTTCCTTCCGAAACCAGTTCGGCGATCTCGGCAAACATTTCGTTGTCGCCGATCTCGGTCCAGACCGCGCCGAGCTCTTTCAGGGCTTCATCGTCTTCTTTGCTGTCGGGCGTGATGTTGTAACCGAGAAAACCGGCGTGCATCAGATCCTTGGCACGACCCGTCCGTTCTGCCCCGGTGACGCGGTAATACCGGTGAAGCGCCGCGCCAACCGCGCCGCCCGCGTCTCCCGCGGCGGGCTGAATCCAGATGTTGTCAAAAATCCCGCTCGCCCGCAGGGAGCCGGTTGCGGTGACGTTCAGCGCAACGCCGCCCGCCATCACAAGATTTTTCATTCCGGTTTCCCTGCGGATATGCTTCGCCGCGTTCAGCAGGATTTCATTCGTCACCTGCTGGATCGACGCGGCGATATCCGCATGGAATTCCGTGATCGGTTCGTCCTGCCTGCGGGGCGGCTGCCCGAACAGCGCCTCAAATTTTTTGTTGATCGTCTTGATCCCGTGGGCGTAGGAGAAATAATTCTGATTTAAAACGAAGCTGCCGTTCTCCTCGATCCGGATCAGCTCTTTTTTGATCGTTTCCGCATAGTCCGGCTTCCCGTACGGGGCAAGGCCCATCATTTTGTATTCACCCTCGTTGATCCTGAATCCCGTGTAGAAGGTGAACGCGGAGTACAGAAGACCGAGCGAGTTCGGGAATCTCAGCGCGTTCGTCAGCGTCAGATCGTTCCCTTTTCCGGTACCCCAGGAAAGCGTCGTCCACTCGCCGACGCCGTCCACGGTCAGAATGGCGGCTTCCTCAAAGGGGGAGGGGTAAAACGCCGAGGCGGCATGACTCAGGTGATGGGACAAGAATACAATTTTTCCCTTCTTCAGCCCCAGTTCCTTCCGGATTTTTTTCTCGATCCATAGTTTATTGCTGATCCAGTCCGGCATGGATACGGTAAACTGCACGATGCTTTTCGGGATCCCGATGAAAGCGGAGGTGAGAAGCCTGCCGAATTTTTCCACCGGGTCCTCATAAAACACGACCTCCGCCAGATCCTCCGGCAGGATCTTCGCGGAATCAAGGCAGAAGGTGATCGCCTCAATCGGGAACGACGCGTCGCCCTTGATGCGGGTAAAACGCTCCTCCGAGGCGGCCGCAACGATCTCGCCGTCGCAGATCAGCGCCGCGGCGGAATCGTGATAAAACGCCGAAATGCCCAATATGTATGTTTTTCCCATAATGATACGCCCTTAAATATTTTTATGTGTTGTTTATTCGGCTGATATCGTCAGCGTCAGGTTCGCCTCGGCTCCGTCGGCGATCCGGGCATGAATGCAAAGACTTGTAACCGTGTCTGCCGTTTTATCCGTCCAGGCAAAGGCGTCCGGCGACTTTGTCCCGAAGGAGAGAACCGAATGATCGTCATAACCCAGTGTTTCGTTGATCTTTGTGTAATAAAGCTCCGCCTCCAGCAGTCCTTCTCCGCCGAGCTCGACGCGCGTAAGGTCCACCGGGTGGGAGAAGTTCAGCCGGATATGCTTCTCGCCGAGCGGAAGCGTCAGGAAATACGGGGAAACGGAATGCCCGTGGCTGGTATATTGCTTGTTCTCAGAAGCTGTTTCCGACGGATAGGTTATGGTATAGACCGAGGTGTTCCGCCCGACGGATAAGGCCTTCGGTGAAACGCCGAAGGGCAGCCAGTCGTTGATGAATATGTCGTTGCCGTCCAGGTTGTCTGCCTGTTTCTTCCCCAAAACATCGCTATACTCGCTGATCAGTATGTTTTCGAGATATTGTGTGTAAAAATAATGGGTCGCGCTGCCCGGATGATCGTCCGCGATATTCACAAGATAATTGCTTTTGTGTTTCGAGGCGGCGAAATCATTTTTTAACGCATCCAGACAATTCAGGAATCTCACAGATTCGCATTTTTTGTACTCGGGCTCGACTCTTTCGCTTAAAAGCCCGGTCAGCCAGTCGTTCGGCGAATTCGGCAGGTTCATCACCAACGTTTTGTAAGGCGCCTTTGAAGCGTTTTCTTCGAGCGGTTCGATAAAATTCTTCACGTAATCATCCAGCGACTTTCCGTGAAGCAGCGACACAAGGTTTGAGCCGTCGTAAAAATAATCCGGGTCGGTATTCCTGATGATCCGGTGCAGAATGGGATTGACGAACCCGTTTGTAAACGGTTTGAATATAAAATCCGTCACTTCGGAATCAATACCGCTGTCCGGCAGCAGCGTCGTCAGATCAACGCAGTTCAGGGCTTCCAAAACAGGCTTTTTGTCGTCGGTATCCAGAAGCCGGTTAAGTTCTCTCGGTTTTCCGTCGTCGCAGACAAAGCCGAAAAGCACGAGATCCGGCTTCAGATCGTTTATGGTGTCGTATTCCGTCAACCACCGGAGCTCCTCATAGGCGTTTGCCCCGGGAAATCCGACCGCGTCGATGCGAACGTCGTAGCCTTTCGCCCGCAGCGAGCGCTCAAGCTGCCGCCAGAACAGTTCGTTTCTGTTCAGACAGGCGTAGCCCCAGATGAAGGAATCTCCGATGACGACAATGCGCACCGTGTCGTCCGTATAAATATCTTCCCGCGGCATATCGGTGATCAGCGGGCAGAGCAGCGACCGGGTCTGCTTGCTGACGGAATCGCCGTCTCCCGGATGAAAGGACATGAGCGATATAAAATCAATCGGATTTCGCTCATATCCCATGTAAAACAACCGGTCGTTTTCCTCCGCAACGACTGCGCGCTTTTTTTCTTTCAGCGTATCAATCAGGTCGATTCCTGCGATCACAAGGGAAACGGAAAGGATTATGAGAAACAGATTTCGCAGGGACAACTTCAGATTCATACTATAATCACCTGTTTTCTGATGGAATTTCCGGAGCGTAAGAGGAGAGGCTTACGGAGTCGCCGCAGTCACGGTCAACGTCATCGCCGCGCCGTTGTCGTCTTTGCATTCTGTGTGGATCAGCAGAGAGGTAATTCTGTCTGCGGTTTCGTCCGTCCAAACGGTACCGTTCTGCTTCCCGAAGGATTTGATCGAATGGTCGTCGTATCCCAGGGCCTCGTTGATGCAGCGGTAATAGATCTCTGTATTTTTCGTGTCATCGCCTGTCAGCTCGACGGAAGACAAATCCGTCGGCTCTGCGAAGGATACCGCGATGAAGTCTTTGTTCAGCGGCAGCGTCAGGTAATAACGGCGGAATTCCGTACCGAATACATCGTACGTCTTCGTTTTTGACGGGTACGTCAGGGAATACGTCGCCGTGAGGCCGTCTGCTTTGACCGTCGAAGCCCTTACGCCGGCGGGCATCGTATCGTTGATAACGGGGAAGACCGGCTCCGTGCCGGCGGGGGAGCGCTCGCCGAGCAGTTCCGCGTAGTCTTTTGTCAGAAACGATTCCATATACTGCGCGTAAAAATAATTCATGGCGCTGCCGGGATGGAAGTCCGCGCAGTTGACGGTGTAATTCTTGCTGTGTTTTGACCCGGCGAAATGACTGTAAAAATCATCACAGCTGTCATAAAGCTTCAGGTTGTCTGTTTCTCCGCAAAGGGTGTGCAGCGGTTCATACAGCGCCTTCTGAATCATTTTTCCCTGATGGACCGGCAGCGTCATCAGCGCCACGGGGATTTGTTTTTCTTCGGAAAAACGGTCGAGCGGCTCGATGAATTCGCTTTTGAATTTATCGTAGATCCTGCCTTTGAGGATCGGCGGCATCGAGTCGATGTTCACGTAATTGCCCTCGGCGGTATACATCGTTTTTGCGGTGACAAGGTTCGCGAGTCTTTTTCCGATGTTGGGAAGAATCTTTGATACGGCTGCAACCAGCCCGTTGTCGCTGCCGTCGACAAATTTCGCGCCGAAATAAATGCCTTCCTCCGTAATGCTGTCGTCCGGATCGTTATATAAATACCCGATCACGATCAGGTCCGGGCGAAGATCCTCCGTCAAGGACGAGTCCGTCAGCCAGCGAAGCTCGTCATAGGAGTTCGCGCCGATCATTGCCACGCCGTAAATTCTCACATTATATCCCTGTTCCCGCAGATTACGTTCAGCGATTCTCCAAAACAGTTCGTTTCGATTCAGAGAAGATTGCCCCCAAACAAAGGAGTCTCCGATTACCACGATATTGGTCGTATCATCGTCGTAATCGTCCTCGTTCTGCAGATTGTCGATCAGCGGATAGCCGGCGTATTTTCTGAAGGTCATCACCTTGTGTCCTTCGGGAGGCGTGAGCCCTGCGACGATATTGCCGAAAACGGTTGAGGCGTACAGGTCCTCGTAACCCGCTTTTTCCATGTCCATCTTCAGAATCTCGTCATTTTCTTCCTCCTGGAGCTTATATTCCTCATCGGAAACGCCGGTTTTATCCCCTGCGCCCAGAAGAAGCTCCACCGCGGCGAGGATGACCGCGACCGAAGCCAGCGCAATCAGAGTATTCAGTATCGCTTTTTTGTGTTTCATATCGCATAAAACTCCTTCTTTGGTTCCGGAGGAGAATGTTCGGATTTTTGAGTATAAAAGATCATTCTTATTATATATTGGATACAAATAAAAATCAATATATTTCTTGCGCAATCGACGAACGATAAGGATCCGGTAAGAAAACGTAAGAAAATCAAAAAAAGTTTCAAAAAATACTTGACATTCCTGCCCCCTTTTGCTATAATCTCTTTTGTTCCGTGCAGACGGAATCACACAGACGCGAGAGTGGCGGAATCGGCAGACGCGCACGTTTGAGGGGCGTGTGGTAATCCCGTACGGGTTCAAGTCCCGTCTCTCGCACCACCGTCGAAACTCGAAAATCGTTGATAGATAACGGTTTTCGAGTTTCTTTTTTTGACGCAACGATCCGTTGTCTTTACTCGTTGTCTTTATTTTCGCTGTTTATTTCTCTCTGTCTTTCGAGAATGACGTCTGCAACCACATTCATTGCCTTTGCTTGCGCTTCCGCGATTTCGTGCGCGTAGATATCCATAGTCGTTGAAACATGGGCGTGACCGACCATTGCGGATAATGTTTTCGTGTCAATTTTTTGACTGGCTATTGCCTGCGAAACAAAAGAATGTCGGAATATGAGAATCGAGATGATTCTTATGATGATGATAATGATTATGATTATGGATATGATATTTCGGATGCTGAAGTAGAAGACAGATGTAACAAGATGATGCTTCAAGCGATTTTCGATGTTTTCTACGAGAAATTTGACTTGGAAAATTTAAAAAAAGATATGGATTTTGCCAACGACAGCAACATTATCGGTTTTAATCCGGAAATCACACCTGAGCATCTGCAAGCAAAAGAACGCTTGAAAAGTTACGTATGTTATACCAAAAGAAGAAACATACCTTCGGCGAAAACGGATGAGCAGTAAATACGATATATAGATTTTTTCTTATTATCCCTTGTTTTTTCTATCAAAATATGATATGTTTTAAGAGCCAAACAAACTTAATATTTTCCAGTATTAACGCGGAAAATCACTTTTTGTTAAAAAAGTGCATTCTCTGCTTACTTCTGCGTTTTTACTGG
>CACYHJ010000142.1 GCA_902774165.1 Oscillospiraceae bacterium | reverse complement strand
TCTCCGCCTCCGGCAACAACGACGCCGGCCTGGGCAAAGACGGCCACGCGGATCTCAGGTGCTACAATCTGGACCTGACGCCCTTCGGGATCGATATCAAGGTGGAAAACGGCGCATGGAGCGAGACCTACGACGTGCTGATCTCCGAGATCAAGCGCTGCGGCGACAAAGACACGCGGTATCAATTGATGCACCTGGCGGAGGATATGCTCATGGAGACCGGCTGCATCCTCCCGATCTACTATTATACCGATACGTTCCTGATCGATGCGGCGGTGAAAGGCTTCTTCGTTAACCCGTTCGGATATAAATTCTTTGCATATACAACAATCGGCGAATGACAATGACGAAATACAGAAGGAGGAAATTTGTCATGAAAAAGAAACTGTCAATCCTGAGCGTTCTGCTTACGGTAATGATGCTGTTCACAATGCTGCCGCTGACCGCGGGAGCGGATTCCGAGCCGCCCGCGGTGCTGGAGCGCCGTAACGGCCCGCTGCTCCCAGATTCCGTGGAGAATGCGGAGTTCGCGGCGCAGTTCACCTTCCTGCAGCTCATCGAACTCAATGAGGACGGCACAAGCAAGCAGGATGAAGATTACAATACGATCGGTTACATTCTGTTCCGCAACGGGTACGAAGAAGGCGTCGGCTGGACGACCGTGCAGGACAAGGATCTGCCCGACGGCGTTGCCTACGATCTGAAAACCAACACCGTGACCCTGACCGATTTCGACGGCAGCGGCTATCTGCTCACCGCCAACATGATGGGCGACGATTTCACCCTCGTCGTCAACGGCGCCTGCAGCCTGGGCCGTATCGCCGTCTGGGGCGACGGGTGGGGCGCGAGCCTGAAGATCGCCGGATCCGGCGCGCTGACCGTGGACGAAAACAAGCTGTTCGACGCCGCGATTGATTTTTATCCCGAGTATTCCCCGCTTACCTTCGGAATCGATCCTGCCGTGACCGTGAAGCTTTACGGCAAAAAGAACGCCGTCAGCATCAACGGCACGCCGCAGACCGAAGACCTGTTCGATCTGCCGGAGGGCGCAGGGGCTGAGCCGACAAAAGAGGTTTACGTCCGGACCATGACAAAATGGCTTTTCGGCTATTCGATCGATGAGAATTACAATTTCTCCCACAGCTATACGCTCGGTACGTCCAAAGACGATCCGGACGGTATTTACACCGTGCAGGAGACGACATATTACCCCGACGGTATAGAAAACCCGGGAATCGACCAGGTCACCGTAACGCATTATTTCTATTCCGAAAAATATGACGTATATTGTGAAGACCACAGCTTCGGGGATGAAAACGGCCAGGCCGAGCGGGTATTCGACGACCTCGCCGCAGCAAAAGCCGCCGGATTCGAGCAGAAGCTGGATGAGAACGGTGAAAAAATATACGTCGAAATGAAAACCGGCGCCGGCTCCGGCTCCAGCGAGGTGGTGATCGGCCCGGACGGGAAGGAATACGCGACTGCCTGGACGAAACTGCCCAACGGTGAATACGGAGACGTGCTGGCGGATATCGAGCCGCTGCCCGGCGCGAAGGATACCTATCTGTTCATCGTCCGTCAGGATCTGATCGACGTGGATACGGAGTCGCTGGAACGCGTAAAGGAAGACGTGACCGAAGAGAATCAGTTCACCTATACGATTCCCGGCGAAGCGTTCATTTACGAACCCGCCGCGCCCGTAACCGAACCGCCGACAACCGAAGCGCCCATAACCGAACCGCCGACGACCGAAGCGCCCGTAACCGAGCCGCCGACGACCGAAACGCCCATAACCGAGCCTCCGACAACTGAAGCGCCCAAAACCGAGCCGCCGACAACCGAGACACCCAAAACAGATCCGCCCGCGACGGAGCCGATCCCCTCTGAAACCGAGACGACCGCGCCGCCCGCGACGGAGCCGTTTCCCACCATCGCGCCCGAGGGGAAAGAATACCTGATCGGCGACGTGGACTTTGACGGCAAAATCAAGGCCGGCGACGCGCGGGCGATCCTGCGCCACGCCGCGCGCCTTCAATCGCTGGAAGATCTGGCGCAGAAGGTGGCGGACGCGGACGGCGACGGAAAAGTCAAGGCCGGCGACGCAAGAATGGTGCTGCGCGCCGCGGCAAGAATCGAACCGCTGTCCCCGGACAAAATCACGATAAAGTAAACGCACATACGGAAAAATGCCGGGGTCGGACGCCCCGGCATTTTTCAGGTTCAATGTTCAAGCTGTCGTTCCGGCTGCCTCTGAAAACTCTTTGAAGAAAGATACAAGCCGGCCAGGGCCATCAGATATCCCACGGCTGAGATCAGCAGCGGCAGGAACTTCAAAAAAAGGGAGCCGCCCTGCAGACAGCTCCCCTTGTTTTTTATTCTCTTATTTGACGGATACCATACTTCGCAAAAGCTGTCAAGCCCGGGAACCGGACCCCCGAAAGACCGGGCTCAGCCCACCGCGCCGACAGGAGTTCCGTAGGGCGTGGGCATCAGGCCGGCGGCGGCAAGGTATTCCTCGAGGCACATGCCGGAGGCGTTGATGGCGCGGGCGTAGTCCACGCCGACGTAACGCCAGTGCCAGGGTTCATATTCCACCTTGGTAATGGCCTGTTTGTCCTTGGGATAGCGGAGGATAAAGCCGTAATCCGCGGCGTGGGCGACCAGCCACGCATATTCGGGTTTTGTATAGAAATTGTCGTTCGTCGCGATAATATCCATTGCGAGCCCCAGATTATGCTCGCTGCACCCGGGGGGCATGATGATCATTGCGGCCTTTGCCTTGGCCTCCGCTTCGCTGTATCCCTGATTGAGATAGAGCTGCGTCTTGCGCTGATAGTTGTTCTTCTGCCGCTCATAAGAACGGTAACCGGAGCAGGGCGTGAGGTATATGCCGTCCTGCTTGGCGGCGTTATACATCTCGGTATACTTCTGCGCCACGCGCGCCTCCAGCGGCACGTCGCTGCCGGGGATCGACGGCGCGGTATTCACCACATAGTCCGCCGGCATTGCGTACTGGTTGTTCACCAGCGCGAGGAACCAGAGATCCTCCCGGATATTGATGACCGTCGGCTCGGAAAGCGTCTGGATATTGTTGTCGTCAAGGATGTTGTACACGCCGGTGCTGGCGGGAGCGGCCGTCGTGAACGCGGGCACGCCCGTCGTCAGCGGCGCGCTACCGGTGGCCGGAGCGCTGACCGGCGGCACCGTCGTGAAGGCGGAGGTTGTTGTCGGCAGGCCGGTCGTCGCGGCGCCGGTAGTCGTCGCGGCGCCGGTAGTCGGCGCGGTCGTCGGCAGCGTTGTCGAAAGTGTCGTCGGCGCCGTGGCAACGGTTGTGTAATCGGTGGTCGGCGCGGCGGTCACGCCCTCGTTTTCCCCGGCGCGCTTCCCCTTTACGGAAAAATAAACCACCAGCACAACGATCAGCAGAATAACGGAAATGCTCAGGATCACAATTCCGATTTTTGTCTCGTTGATTTTTCTCATACGTTTATCACCACAATTCATAATCTTATTTATTATACTACCGCTTTTCCGGAATGTCAAATACAGAATCGGAAGATTTCGCAATTTTCGCAAAAATCCGAGAAAAATAAAAAACACATATAGACGCGGGCGGGAAAATGTGCTATGATATGAGATAAATTAAAACTGATTAATACGATTAGGAGAAAAAGCCATGCGAGCATCCGAATCCCATCCCCTTTTTAAATCAAAAGTGCGGGAATATACCAATTTCGCCACCAGAGGCCTGACAAAAGTCTGCAAGGAGATCGGGCCGCGTCCCGCCGGCAGCGAGGAAGAGCGCAAAGCGCAGGAATATATGCAGAACGAATACAATACCTGCGCGGACGAGACGGCGCTGGAGCCCTTTGAGACCCATCCCGACGCGTTTCTGGGCTCGCTGAAGATCGCCGCCGTGCTGATGATGCTGACAGTGGTTCTGTGCGCCCTGCCCTGGAACCTGTCGATTATCGCCCTGACGCCCGCCGCCCTCGCGGTGATCGTGCTGTGCGGCGAGCTGCTGCTGCGCGGGCAGATCATTGATTTCCTGTTCCCGAAAAAGACCTCCCACAACCTGATCGCGGTCCGCCGCGCCTCCGGCAAGGCGACGCGCCGGCTGATTCTCTGCGGGCATATGGATTCCGCCCCGGAGCGCCGCTCCAAGGGCCTGACGAAGTTCATCGCCGTCTACGCGGCGCTCGGCTTCGTCTATGCCGCCGCGGTCAGCGTCCTCGGCATTTTCATGAAGGCGGACAACCGGGTCTATCAGATCCTCGGCTGGGTCGCCCTGGCGTTTCTGCCGGCGTATCTTCTGCTGTTCTTCTTCACCTCGAAAAAGAACCTTCCCCAGGGCGCGAACGCCGGCCTGACCGGCGTGTTCTGCACCGCCGCGGTCATGAAATACATGGCGGACAACGACCTGCGGTTTGAAAACACCGAGCTTGTCTGCGTCGCCACCGGCGCGGAGGAATCCGGTCTGCGCGGCGCGAAGGCTTATATGGACGCCCACGCGAAAGAGCTGAAGGACAGCGGCCTTGAAACCCTTTTCATCAGCGCCGACGTCATCCGGGACTTTGAAAGCCAGACCGTTTACACCAAAGCCGCCGGCGCGGCCATGGACGCGCGCGCCTGCCGCCTGCTGCAAAAGGCGGGCGAGCTGAGCGAGGTGACGCTCTCGTCCTCCGGCGGCACGGCGGACGCTTATTGCGCGGCAAAAGCCGGCATCCCGGCGGCCGCTTATTCCGCAGCCGGCAAAGAGGCGGGGAAACTCGCCCGTACCAGAGAAGACACGTGGGAAAACATCGACCGCAAGAGCGTCGAAAAGGGCGTGGAGATCCTGATCAACGCCGCCTATCTGTTTGACGAGCAGGGGCTGCGGGAAACCTACGACTGATCCGGAATCGGGTTCCGGATTCCGGAATCCGGCCGAAAAAATAACACCTGCGGGGAGACCTGAAAAATGAAAAAACCATTGATCGCAGCCGTCATTTCGCTGTCACTGTGCCTGAGCATGCTCCTCACCGCCTGCAGTTCCCTGACCGAGGCGGGCGACGAGGCGACCACAGAAGCGCCCACCACCAACCGGACCGAGGTTGTCCAACAGGCCGACGCCGTCGCGGAGTATTTTGTCGGGCTGCTGGAATCCGCACGCGCGGCCGGCACGGGGCTGTCCCGCGAGCGCCGCTATGAGATCAACGACCTGAATATCGTCTCAAAAGACCTGGAAGGGGAGCAGGACGACGAGGGCAACCAGAAGGACGACCCGGCGCTTGCGCCGCTCAACGCCGCCGCGAAGGAAATGCGCGGCTTTATCGCCGGCAGCGTGAAATCGGACGGCGCGTCCGTCGCCTTCGGCGAGGCGTGGGATGAGCTTGCGCCGGTTTCCCCGAACCCCGCCTATGCCGTCGACGGCAAATGCGAGGTCGTGATCCGGGACGGCGACGACGGCGCGAAAATCACCACCGAAGAATACAGCGGCAGCATCACGTTCAGCGACGAGGACTACCCCCTCTCCGTCAGCTCCGTGATCAAGCCGATCATCCCCCTTCCCGACGAGCAGACGATCCGGCAGGAGCTGCAAAAAATCTCCGCCTATCTGACGCTTGAGGATTTTGACGCCGTGTTCGCCGGCAACCGGATCGAGTTCTCCGCAAACCGGCTGACGGATCGGATCAACAGCGCTTCTTACGTGTCCGAGATCCGCGTCACCGCCCACGCGAAGGGCGTGGGAAGCCTTGAAAAATACGGCGAGCTGACCGTTTTCCTCACGCTTGTGAGCCGGACGAATTACGGCTTCGACTGGACGGATCCCAACGAGATCACCACCGAAGAAAACTGAACTGAAAGACTATAATCCTGAAAGGTGCGGCAGCAATGGATATCAGAATTTACGACACACCCGCCGAGATCGGCGAGGCAGCGGGAAAGATCTTTGCGGATCTGATCAGAAGCAAGCCCGACGCGAAGCTGGGGCTTGCCACCGGCGCGTCTCCGGTGCCGACCTACCAATACCTGATCGGCGAATACGAGCGCGGAAATCTCAGCTTCCGCGGCGTGTCGGCGTACAATCTGGATGAATACTGCGACCTGCCGAAGAACGACAGAAACAGCTATTACACCTTCATGCGGGAGAACCTGTTCGACCACGTGGACATCGACCCCGCCAACACCCACATCCCCGACGGCAACGCGGCTGATATCGAAAAGGAATGCCGGGAATACGACCGGCTGATCGAGGAGATCGGCGGCGTGGATCTGCAGATCCTGGGCATCGGCACCGACGGGCACATCGGCTTCAACGAGCCCGGCGACAGCTTCGCCCCCGGCACGTTCAAAATCAAGCTGCACGACAGCACCATCGAATCCAACAGCATCTATTTCAAAAACGGGGATATGCCCCGCTACGCCCTGACCATGGGGATCGGCACCATCATGAGCGCGAAAAAGATCGTGATCATCGCCACCGGCGCGTCAAAAGCCGAAGCGGTGAAAGCCATGATCGAGGGCGAGGTCTCCCCCGCCTGTCCCGCGTCGATCCTGCAGACCCACCCGGACGTGACCGTGTTTCTGGACAGGGCCGCGGCGGGATTGCTGACGGGTGAGAAGTGAAATGTGAAATGTGAAATGTGAAGTGTGAACTATGACAGTCTACGTCAACGCGCATGTATTCCGGAATGGCAGGTTCGTTTTCGGCGGGTTTACCGTCGGGAACGGACTTTTTATTGACGTCTTTGAAGGACGGGACGCCGTCGCCTCGCAGGGCGCCGCGGATACGGTCGACCTCGGGGACGCGTACGTGATCCCCGGCCTTGTGGATATCCACACCCACGGGGCGGCAAACGCGGACTTCTCCGATGGGGATGCGGAGGGCTTAAAGCGCATGGCTTCACACCTTGCCAAATGCGGCGTGACGAGCTTTGCCCCCACCTCCATGACCCTGCCCTATGAGACG